>CAYGUD010000032.1:0-13438 GCA_964352865.1 uncultured Hyphomonas sp. | reverse complement strand
CGATACCATAATCAAGTTCCTCATCTCTGAGGAATAATCGCGGGTCGAAACCCGGCGCATTTGCGCGTATCTGGTTGACAATCACCATGGTGATCTGAGAATGCCCGTGAAACGGGTAAAAGTGCAAGATAGGAATAAGATAATGGCAGACCAAGCCTATGATGATCGTGACGGCTATATCTGGATGGACGGTCAGTTCGTCCCGTGGCGCGACACGAAAGTCCACGTGCTAACTCATGCCATGCATTATGCCTCCTGTGTGTTTGAAGGCGAGCGGGCTTATGGCGGCGTCATCTATGCATCTCGCCGTCATTCAGAGCGCCTTGCCAATTCAGCTAAGCTTATGGGCTTTGAGTTGCCTGTGAGTGTCGATGAGTTGGAAAGCATCAAGACAGAGGCGCTGGCCAAGTCAGGGCTGGAAAATGCTTATGTTCGGGCGTTCGCCTGGCGCGGCAGTGAAATGATGGGCGTATCGGCGCAAAACAACACGATCCAGTTAGCCGTCGCGGTCTGGGCCTGGGGCGACTATTTCGCTGACAAGATGAAAGGCATCCGGATGACGCATGCGATGTATCGCCGACCGGATCCATTGACCGCGCCATGTCATGCAAAAGCTGCGGGATTGTATATGATCTGCACGCTGTCCAAACATGCGGCCGAGAATGACGGCTATGCTGACGCGCTGATGCTGGATTATCGCGGCCAGGTGGCCGAAGCGACCGGTGCCAACATCTTCTTCATGCGAGATGGCGCACTGCACACGCCGACGCCGGACTGCTTCCTCAACGGGATCACAAGGCAGACAGCGATCAAACTGGCCAAAGCGCGCCAGATTGAAGTGATTGAGCGTGTCATCATGCCAGAAGAGCTGAGCACATTTGATGAGTGTTTCATCACCGGCTCAGCCGCCGAAATCACACCTGTCGCCGAGATTGGTGAGCACCGCTACACGCCGGGACAAGCGTCCGAAGCTTTAGTGAATGACTATGCCGATCTGGTTTATCGGCGCATTGAAGTCCCTGCCTAGGGCCGGACGCACCCTATAAAAATTTGGAGAGTGAATAGTGCCTGGACAGAAATATTTTGAAAAATGGCGCTTGCTCGCGTCAGCTGCATCGGTGGCCGTTGCATCGGCTTGTGCCTCTTCTCCAATGTCTGTTCAACCTGAGATGCGAACGCTCACCGAGCAGAATCTGGTAGATATTCTCGTCGGGTCGTGCATCCAGTCGACCCGCAATTGCGACCCAAGTCAGTCTATAGAGGACGTGAAAACAGCTTTGCTTGAGGGCAAAGTGTTCCGGACCATCACAACCGAAGATGTTCCAGATGATGGCATGGTTGTCGCGGTTCAAGGCATTGGCGGTGGTGGTCCGTGGCAGCACGTTATTGATCGAACGACTGAGCAGGGGCTCGAAACGATTGACGATCAGCGCCGAGCCGTCGTTGAACTTTTTAGCGAATATACCGGCAAAGATGTGGCAGCGCTCGTGCGCTCCGAAGCAGCCGGCGCAACGGCGACAGCTCTATTGCTTGGCGCTGATATGGGAATCCCGACGCTCGATGGGGGGATAACCGGTCGCGCTGTGCCGGAGGTTCAACAGTCCATTCCTTGGATCAACGGAATAGCCTCTGTTCCGACAGCAATCATCACGCCTTGGGGCGACCAAATCATTATCAAACATGCCGTCGACGAGTATCGAGTCGAAGATATCAGCCGAGCGATCGCCGTCGCGAGCGCCGGTGATGCGACAATCACCATGACGCCGATGTCTGGTTCGGATTTGGATCGCGGTATTCTGAAGGGCAACTTATCTGAAGCAGAACTTTATGGCCGTACCGTCCGGGAAGCCCGCGAGGCGGGTGTTGATCCTATCGCTGCGCTGGTTGAGGTGGCAGGCGGTTACAAGCTTTTCGAAGGTGTTGTCACCAAGGCTGAAGATCGCGGGGACCGCGGGTTCAATTGGGTCGAGGCTGAATTTGCAGGCGTCGATGAATATGCTGGCCGGAGCTACAGAGTTTTCGTCAAGAATGAGAATATCGTGGCTTGGATCGATGGCGAACTCGACGCGATCTCACCAGACTATATTTACAACCTCGATCCAGATACCGGAGAGTCGACGCTTGGTGTCGGATTTGGCGGCTATGTGGTCGGCGAGAAGGTCGCCATGGTTGGGGTTCCTGCCCCTGCGCAGTGGCGGAGCGAAAAAGGGGTCGAACTGATCGGACCGCGTCATTTCGGCTTTGATTTCGACTTCATTCCAATCGAAGATCTTCAAGCGGACAATTGAGACGCCGTTTTAACACGAACTACAATCCAACAAAAAAGTGCGAGACCCGAGGGCCTCGCACTTCTTTTTTGGTCTGTCTTCTTGAGAGACTTTGAAACCTTACTGGTTCCAGATGTCCCAAGAGAAGCGAACACCGATCGAGCGCGGCGGAGCGACAAACGCACCGTGCGAACGGACATTGGCGCCGTTGATCGTTTGGTTCGACAATGGCGTGCCACGAATGCCGGTTTCAGCATATTCGTCCAGCAAGTTGTTGACGAACAGCGTGGCGCTCCACGTGTCTGCATCATAGACTGCCGATGCATTCGCAATTCCGAACGAATCCAGCGTGACGCTGCTTCCGCGACCGCCGGTACGGGTCAGGACATCGCCCTGCCAGGAATAGCCAGCGTTGAGGGTCAGATCTCCATTATGGAATGCGCCAAAATCGTATGACGCAAATACTGAGAACTGATTTTCAGGGGCACCAGGCAGACGATCATCCGCCAAGCCGTCTTCAAATGCTGTCGCGAAGCCTGGAGGCGTGATTGTACGGACCAAAGACGGCACATCTGCCGTCAGTTTGGCATCAACGAAGCTGACACTGCCTCGCAAGCGCAGATTATCAGTTGCCTGCCAATCGGCGGAGAGTTCCCCACCGGTTGATTCAGCGCCTTCTGCGTTGATTGTGATGGTCAGCCCAGCATTCACAGTCGCCGAGTCAAGCTGCGGGTCCGACCAGTCAATGTAGTAGATTGCGCCGTTCAGAGTCAGATCACCATCTGCAAGCGTGGATTTGAAGCCAAGCTCATAATTGGTGGTTTTGTCTGGTCCGTATTGGCGCTCATCAAACTCTGCGATGTCGCCTGGGTTTGGTCCAAACTGTTGGCCGGGCGCCAAAGCACATGCACCTTGCGTCGCGTTCGGATCGAACACTGTACACTCTGCGATCCCGTTGGATTCACCAATCCGGTACCCTTCAGAGATTGTACCATAAACGAGCAAATCGTCGGACACATCATAAGCTGCATTGAATTTATACAGGAAGCCGTCATCAGATTGGGCCAAAGCTGGATCAAACGGATTTGACTTGATTTGAGAAACCGTTTGCGGCGTGAACGTCAGCGGCTCAAACAGTGGGAAATCCACTGATGACGCTGCTTCCAAATCGTACTCATAATAGCGGCCGCCAACAGTGATTGTCAGCTTGTCCGTGAAATCATAACCGATTTCACCAAACAATGCAGACTCAGTGAGTTTGTCATTGCTCGTTGAGAAATATTCCAGAGCGTCAGGACGGTCTGTAAGGCCAAAGTCAAATCCTGGCTGATTCACGAATGGAACGTAATTCGGCACGAACTCAGCAGAGAAACCTGCGGTTTCGGCTTCATTATAGTAACCGCCAATGATCCAGTTCAGAGGGCCGTCAGAAGTCGAAACAAGGCGAATCTCTTGGTTGATCCGCTCCTCTTCGCCTTGCTCATTAGTGAACGCGGTGAATTGAGGGAATGTTTCGTAGCTATATTCAAGTGAGATCAGGAGATCTGTTTGATCACGTTGACCGTTGTCCTCGAATTTACTGATGCCGGTGGCAGATGTCAGTTCTGCGAAGCCAAGATCGGCGACGACTTCCAAAGAAATCAGCTCATTGGTGATCTCATTTGGTTCAGCAACACGAAGGCCTGCTTCATACTTGCCCGCGCCGACAATCGAGCGTCGGCTAGAAAGTTGCCGGCCGCCAATATCGGCATTCTGGTAATAGTAAGTCAGCGTGCCGTCGAGCCAATCAGTTGGCGTCCAACGCGCTGCGATGCGGCCAGATAGGGTTTCTTCGCCGTTTGCATCTTCCTGCGGATTGAAGTTTGCGGCCAATGCTGCCGGATCGGTAAAGTCAGGATCTGGCTCTGATACGCCAATCTGCTGGACAATGTACGGGTAGTCGATGAAGCCGCTATCATTTTCGAAATCGAGCGAGCCACGGATCGCAAACGTGTCCGAGAACGCTTTGTTGAACGTTGCGCCGACTTCGTAGCTCAGATCATTGGCTTCTGAGTATTGTGAGATCTCTGAGCGAACTTTGAACAGGTCGCCGCTAAAATCTGGTTTGTTCGGGATGTAGCGGATTGCGCCGCCCAGTGTCCCTGCGCCATAAAGCGTGCCTTGTGGCCCAAGCAGGACTTCAACGCGCTGCAAGTCATTCAATTTCAAATCGACGAAAACAGGAATCTCACCGAGATATGTCGCAACAGTTCCGCCGCCATTATTATTGCCGTCGCCAGAGCCCAGTGGGTCAGCGTTGAGGCCGCGAACGATGATTGGGTTGCCTTGGCGGCCACCACGGTCGACGACGTTGATACCAGGGACGTAAGCCAGCGTATCTGCCAGCTCGTCAAAACCTTGCTCTTCGATTTGGGCTTCACCTACGGCAGCGATGTTCAGAGGAATGTCTTGCACCCCTTCAGCGCGGCGTGTGGCGGTTACGATGATCGTATCTGCACGAAGCTCGTCTTGCTCAGCATCATCCTGCGCAATTGCGGGCATTGCTGCGAGCAAACCAGACGAAGCAAGGGCAACAATGCTCCCGGACAATAGAAAACGGCGTTTTTGACTCATTATGAGGTCCTCCTAAACATACGCTGGGTAAGACTTTTGATTGTCCTGGCGTCTCATGCAAAGGCTTGGAGACAGTTGTAACGCCCAAATCGCCGGTTTTTTCAATTTCTGATGCATTTTTGCCTCATATTGTGGCAGCAAGGCCATTGAAGCGGCGGGATGATCGGCCGATGAGAAGAGAATGATGGTCGATACTCTGATCAAACAAGCTCAGGAACACCTTGCGCAGAAGGCCTATCGAGAGGCCCATGCGCTCTGTCTGGAAGCCCTTAAGCGCGCGCCAACAAACCCAGATGCGTTTTACTTGCTGGGTGTTCTCACCGCTGATCATGACAATCACCGAAAAGCCAATGAGCTTTTCGATCGGGCATTGCTCGCGCAACCGGATCACGCCTCGGCTTGGGCTCAGAAAGCGCGGAGCCTGATCGCGCTAAATCAACGTGACTTGGCTTTGGAGGCGGCCAATCGAGCGGCGGAGGGCACGTCTTTGGACGCCTATGCGCTCGATACGCTGGGGGTTGTTTACACGCGTGCTGGACGCCACGCTGATGCGATCGCCTATTATAAGCGGGCCGTCGAACTGGCTCCTGATCGCGGCGACTATCTGTACAATTACGGCGCGGCGCTACAATTCGTCGGCCAGATGGACGAGGCGCGCGTCGCTTATCGACGGGCGATTGCGGCCAATCCTTCAGATGCGCGATCATATGCCGGCATTGTCACAATCACCAAACAGACCAGTGCTGACAATGATATCGAGCAACTGACCGCACTGTTCCCGCGTTTCTCTGAAGATGCCAATGCCAGCCTGACTATCGGGCACGCAATTGCCAAAGCCTATGAAGACCTCGGCGATGGTGCGCGTGCTTTGGAATGGTTGGACAAAGCAAAAGCGCGGAAGAAGCAATCTCTGAAATACGATCCGGACTTTGATCGCGCGATTTTCGCTCAAGCTGAGCAGCTCGCGGAAACACCTGTTTCCAGCGCCGTGGATGCGCCGGGCCCGATTTTTATTACCGGCATGCCGCGCACCGGAACGACTTTGGTTGACCGCATATTATCGAGCCATAGTGAGGTAACCTCCGCCGGAGAGTTAACTGATTTTGGCTTGCTCCTGAAACGAGCGGTCAAAACCCCGGGGCCTTACGTTCTCGATGGTCCGACCCTGGCCGCAGCACGGGGTATCGATCTGAGTGAAATTGGTCACGCGTATCAGCGCCGTGTTCGAGAAACTGTGAATATCGACACCAGAACTTTTACAGACAAGATGCCGCTCAATATCCTTTATGCGCCGCTATTGCTTCAAGCGATTCCCAATGCCCGTGTGGTCTGTCTGCTGCGTCACCCAGCTGATACGGTTTTGAGCAATTACCGCCAACTCTTTGCGACCTCATTCAGCTATTACAATTATGCCTATGATCTCGAGACTACGGCGCAATATTACGCACAGTTCCGGCGCTTGGTGACAAGATTTTCGCAAAGCCTCCCCGACACGCGATTCACAACTGTGAGATATGAGTCAGTGGTCGACGATATAGAGGCGGAAACACGGCGCCTGCTGAATTTTTGTGGCCTCGGTTTCGAACAGGCCTGCGTCGACTTTCATAGCAATTCAGCGCCGGTTGCGACGGCAAGTTCAGTGCAGGTGCGCCAGCCGCTCTACAAAAGCGCGCTGGCCCGGTGGAAACGATACAGACCTGGCATTGATCCGGCCCTTGAAGTGCTGATCAATGAGCGCGTGATGGACAGGTCAGAACTCAGTCGCTGATCTCGTTGAGATAGACGACGCCGCCTTTCATCACGAAATCGATGTCTTCAAGCTCGCGAATATTTTCCAAGGGGTTGCCTTCAACAGCAACCATGTCAGCGGCTTTTCCCACAGTGATTGAGCCAATCTCGTCCTGCAGACCAAACAAGTCGGCATTCGCAATTGTGGCGGTCTGGATGGCTTGCATTGGCGACATACCCCATTCGACCATTTTGGCGAATTGACGGGCATTGGTGCCGTGTGGATAGACGCCCGCGTCACTGCCGAAGGCCATATTCGCACCGGCGCGCACGGCGGCCTGGAAACGCTCACGCTGCACTTGTCCGACAAGGCGTTCTTTGGCGAGACTTTCTTCCAGAATACCGGCGGCTTCGCCTTCGGACAGGATGTAATCGGAGACATAAATATCCATCGACAAATATGTGCCTTGCTCAATCGCCAGGGCGATACCTTCATCTGTGATCATGCTGGCATGTTCGATCGAATCAACCCCGGCTTCCAGTGCCGATTGGATGCCGCGCGGTCCATGTGCGTGAACCGCGACTTTCAATTCCAGCAGGCGTGCTTCATCGACAATCGCCTTCATTTCTTCGAGTGAATATTGCTGAGCATTGACGGATGTATTGGGCGACAAGACCCCGCCTGTGCCGCAGAATTTGATGACTTGCGCCCCATATTTCTTGTTCTCACGAACTTTCTGGCGCACTTCCCACGGACCGTCTGCCCGGCCGCCTGTGCGGCGCTGGGTTTCATAAGGCAACAAAGTCGCATCGCCGCAATGCCCGCCGGTTATCCCGATCGATTGGCCAGCGCCGATAATTCGCGGACCGACAATCTCACCTTCTGCGATGGATTTTCTGAGGTCGGTGTCCGTGAACCCGGGCGCGCCGAGATTTCGGACCGTGGTAAAGCCTGCCATCAAAGTGGTTTCTGCGTTCACAACACCGCTAATCGCTGCGCGGGCGGTTGAGCGGGTGAGGCGGCCAAAGCCGTGCTCACTGGCGCCAGAAGTCAAGTGAACGTGGCTATCCGACAGACCTGGCATCAATGTCGCACCTGTGAGATCAATCTCCGTCCATTCACCGTCCGGCAAGCGGTTCTCTGACCCGACAAATGTGATCATGCCGTCCTGGACCGCAACGACTCGCCCGCGAAGCACTTTCCCGTCTTCGACATCGATGATGTCGGCGCCTTTCAGCACTGTGCCTGGCTCGGCTGCGGCGAGTCCAGCGATGGCCAAGGCGGCTGGAATGGCGGTCAGTAAACGCTTCAGAGTCATTGTCGGGTCCTAACTTTGAATTTTGTATTTTCTCGCATCAAGGCATAAGCCGAGCCGCCATTTTGGCAACATGTCGTCCCGGACATTATCAGGATCAGTCATGATTTTCGACGGCGCCCTGGTCGCGGAGGCAATGATCAAAATTGCCAGGCGCACGTGAAATTCAACATTTTGAGAAAGTGGCGCTCCGGGGAGGATTCGAACCCCCGACCCCTTGGTTCGTAGCCAAGTACTCTATCCAACTGAGCTACCGAAGCGCGGCAGCGGGACACATACTCTTCGCGTGTGGCGAAAGCAACACCTGATATCAGGAAATTACTGTGCTTCATAAACACCCCGGGCAATCGCGCGGGCGAGCGTGCCGGCTGCAAGTTCGCCGAGGCGTGCCAGGTTTAAAGGAGCAGGATCTGCCAAAGGCTGCTTTGCGGTGGATAAGACAAAGACGACGTCGCCATCAAAGGGTGCAAATACCGGGCGGATTGCGCGCGCCATGCCGGCAAGCGTCATCTGAGCGACGCGGTTCGCCTGGCCAGGTGTCAGGGCAATATCTGTCGCAATACAGGCAATTGTCGTGTTCTCACCCGGTTGGGGGTTTTGCTTGGCAGCGCCCCAGTCTTCCGCATCAGCGCGATAAGATGGGTCAGGCCTTGCCCCGCCAAACTCGCCGTCGATTTCGTGCGGCCAGGCCCAGAACGCGTCTGTCCCCGGCATATAGACTGAGCCAAAGCTGTTTACCGCCACCAGAGCGCCGACACTTATCCCGTCCTGCGTCTTGATCGAGGCGGATCCGAGGCCACCGGGGTGTTTGCCAGCCAAAGCGCCATATCCCGCCCCGGCGCTGCCAAGGGCGAACCGGTCATCTGTTGCCGCTGCCAGCGCGGCCTCTCCGAGCGCGCGGTAGGGCGGTGTTTCGCCCCAGGATTTGTCGCCGCCATTCGCGAGATCATACAGAATTGCACTTGGCACGATGGGCGTTTTCGGAACTCCCGGCCGATCGACCATAGCGAACCCCACACCGCGCGCGCCGAGTGCCGCTGCCACACTGTCTGCCGCGGCCAGGCCATAAGCACTGCCGCCGGACAGAACGATCCCGTTGACATGCTCAACCAGCTTGTCAGCGGCGAGAAGATCCGTCTCACGCGTGCCAGGCCCGCCGCCTGCAACTGCAACAGCGCCAACACAAGGCGTTTGACAGAGGATGACAGACGTCCCCGTTTTGGCGTTATCATCGTGCGCGTTTCCAACCCGAATCCCGGCGATATCAGTGATCAGATTGTTTTTGCCGGGCTGGGACATTGAAAAGCCTTTCCTGTCTCTGGCATCCGCTCTACGGTGCAACATGGTTTTCGCCAAGTCGGAGCGTAATTGAATGTCAGTCAAATCTATCCTCATCGCCGGGGCCTCCGGGCTCATCCTCGCTGCGTGCCAGCCTCAAGATGAGCCGCCCACGGTCGACACTCCGCCTGTGGCGCCGGTTGAGGAGAGCCAGGCGGCGTGGACAAATGGCGCCATGGTGGCAGCTGCCGACCCACGCGCCGTCGAAGCGGGCCTGGACGTGTTGCGCAATGGCGGTCATGCCGTCGACGCCGCGATTGCTGTGCACACCGTTCTCGGATTGGTCGAGCCGCAATCCTCCGGAATTGGCGGCGGTGGCTTTATGGTTGTGTATGATCGCGCCAGTGATGAAACAACGGTCTTCGATGGTCGCGAAACAGCGCCATCTGCGGCGGACGAAAATCTGTTCATTGAAAATGGCGAAGTGCTCGGCTTCCTGGAGGCCTGGCAATCCGGAAAATCCGCAGGTGTGCCTGGTGCAATCGCGCTCTACAAATCTGCTCACGATGCCTATGGGCGTATGGATTGGGCGAGCAATTTTGAGGCTGCCATTGACCTCGCTGAGACAGGATTTGTGGTGAGCCCGCGCCTTGCAGGCGTGATCGCAAATGAGCGTATTCGCCAGTTTACGAGGCTCGATGACCACCCGGTAAGTGCGGCTTATTTCTATCCTGAGGGTGAGCCTTTGGCGGAAGGCGCGGTGCGGGACAATCCAGACTATGCCGAAACACTGCGGCGCGTTGCGAGCGAAGGCATCGATGCATTCTACAAGGGCGAAATTCCAGCCGCGATCGTTGCGACTCTGAGTGAAGCGCCGCGCCCCGGTTCGCTGAGTGTTGAAGATATCGAATCCTATGAAGTGAAAGTCCGGCCGCCGCTTTGCGGACCCTGGCGTGACTATCAAATCTGCTCGGCGCCGCCGCCAAGCTCTGGCGGGGTGACGCAAAACGCGATTGCTGGTCTTTATGACCGCCTGCTGCCGGAAGGTGCGACTGAACCAGAACAGATGCTGAGGGCTTTTGTCGATGCGCAGCGCCTGGCCTATGCCGACCGCGATCACTATGTCGCGGACGCTGATTTCGTACAGGTTCCGGCCAGAGATCTGATCAATCCGAAATATCTTGATGTCCGCGCCACAGAAGTCTTTGAGCCGGGTGCCAAGCCTATGCCGGGTGACCCTGGCGTCGCGCTGGGCGGCAATCCGATGGTCGGCATGTGGGGCCAGGATCCGACAGAAGATGCACCGGGCACAACCCATTTCTCCATCATCGACCAGGACGGCAATGCCGTCGCCATGACCGCGACTGTTGAAGCCGCATTCGGTAACTCGCGCATGGTCAATGGCTTTCTTCTCAACAATGAGCTGACAGATTTTGCCCGCGAACCGCGCAAGTCGAACTTGCCCGTGGCCAATGCGCCGGGTCCCAAAAAGCGTCCGCGAAGTTCGATGTCGCCGACCATCATTTTCGATGCGGATGGCGAGGTCAAAATGGTCACCGGGTCTCCGGGTGGCAATTCGATTGTTGCTTATACCGCCAAGTCGATCATTGGCGTCTTGGCCTGGGACCACACACCGCAAGAAGCCGTTGCGTTGCCGAATATCATTGCGCGCGGTGAAAGCGTCGGCGTCGAAGTCGATCGCAATGGCGGCCAAGCCGTGGCTGATGAGTTGAAGGCGCTGGGCTACAATGTCGAGGAACGCCGCGGGGAGAATAGCGGACTGCATGTCATCCTCGTGACTGAAGATGGCTTGCTTGGCGGGGCTGATCCACGCCGTGAAGGTGTCGCCAGGACGCTGGAAGAGTAAAGGATCAGAGGAAGACCATGATACGATCGACTGTTTCGCTATTCGCCATGACGCTCGCTTTGGGTGCCTGCACGACCTCCGTTCTTGCTGAGACCAAACCGCAACCGGAACCGCTCGATCCTGTGGTCGTGCTTGAAGCTGACGAGACGATTGGCGGCCCCGATTACCAGCTTGAGGCGATCTCACCGACACCGGGCGCGGTTCAAGTGGGTCTCGCAGGCAGCGATCCGGCCAATATTGCCCGTTACCTTCTGGCCCGCGGTGCGTCTGGCGCACGCTTGTCGCCAGGCGGTCAACATGTGGCGTTTCGGTATAGCGTGACTGGCGTCCCTCAGCTCTGGGTGGCGCGCGCCACTGGCGGCGCCCCGCAACAATTGACCTATGGCAATGGCGTGACGTTTTTCCGCTGGATGCCAGATGGCTCGGGCCTGATCTATGGCGCAGACAATGATGGTAATGAGTTGGAGTCATACTTTTTCGTCGCCGCGGATGGGGCATCGGAGCGCTTGCTGCTGCCGGCTGTTGAAGGCGGGTTTCGGTCGTTTGGCGACATCGCTTCGAATGGCGAGCAAGCGGTGTTCGCGTCGACTGAGCGCAATGGTCTCGACTTTGACCTTTACAAATCTGACCTCAGCACGGGCGAAACCGAGATGCTCTTCGAGGGCAAATTCGGATTCCAGGCCGGTGCGATTTCGCCGGATGGTCAGCATGTGATCGTCACTGAGACAGTCGGGGAGGATTCTGACAATCTCTATGTCATGCGCCTCGACAGCGGGGACATGAGTGCTGTGTCGACGCCTGAACCACGGGCCAATCATGCCGATGGCGGCTTTGCCTGGCGCCCGGACAGTTCGGGCTTTTATTTTGCCAGCAACATGGATCGCGAATTTGCCGCGGTTCATTTCTATGATGCCAGTACCGGAAAAATCAGCGTCGCGTTCGAAACCGAGCGGGATGCGGGCGAGATTGAGCTTTGCGGGTCTGAGGCTGGATATCTTGCCTTTACCGAAAATGTCGATGGTTTCGAGACCCTGCACGTCAAAGACCTGGCGACCGGTGAGGCCGTTGCGACCCCGAGCCTGCCTGAGGGTGTTTACGGAATCAGCTGCGCCTCCGGCACAGATCGGATGTCGATCAATGTGAATGGTTGGCGCACACCGGGCGATATCATTGTCTGGGATATGGCCCGAAATACGATCAGCCGGACCTTCGAATCGACGCTGGCGGGCCTCGATCCGGATCGCTTTGTGCGTCCTGAAAGCGTTCGCATCACGGCGCGTGACGGTGTCGAAGTGCAAGGCTTGCTCTATCTGCCCGATGAGGCTTCCAGAGGTAACGATAGCGCGCCGCCGGTTCTGTTCGAAGTGCATGGCGGTCCGACGGCGCAATCCATGGCGACGTTTGACCCAATCGTTCAATATCATGTCGATCGCGGGATCGCTGTGTTCGAGCCAAACGTTCGCGGATCGACTGGGTTTGGTCGAACTTATGTCACGCTGGATGACCAGGAGAACCGCCGCGATAGCGTTCGTGACCTGATTGATATGGCTGAGTTTCTTCGCGGCGACGGGCGCGTGGATATGGACCGTGCCGCCGTCTCGGGCGGGTCTTATGGCGGCTATATGGTCAACGCCGTCCTGGCGCTTTATCCGGATACGTTCGCGGCCGGGATAAGTCGCTACGGGGTTGCCGACTGGGTCACCGCTCTGCGCATTGCATCGCCCGCCTTGCAGGCCGCTGACCGGATTGAGTATGGCGACATTCGCGAGCAGAAATGGGTCGACTATTATACCGAAAATTCTCCTTTACGTTTGGCCGACCAGATCAAGGTGCCCGTCTTGTTTTCGCATGGTGTGATGGATCCTCGCATCGACATTTACGAGACTGAAATCATGGTCAAGACGCTGCGCGCGAATGGCATCGACACGCCCTATATCCGCATCGAAGATGAAGGTCATGGCTGGCGGAAACTGGCCAATCGTTTGTTCTACTATCGCGCACAGGCCGAATTTCTTGAAGATCAGCTTGGTGAATAAAGCCTAATCCGTTTCAGCTTGTGCGAGCCGAAAACTCCAGTTGGAGCGCAACTATAGCTGCTGCCCATACAAGTCATATGCATCAGCATCAGTGATACTAGCACGGACAATGTCGCCCGGGGATAAAGTCTTTTCAGATTTCAAATAGACGACACCATCAATCTCCGGCGCGTCGGCTTTCGAGCGGGCGAGGAACTCGCCAGGCTCGTCGCTCGGTCCGTCAATGATCACATCCTGGGTCGTGCCGATTTGCGCCGCAGCGCGGGCGGCTGAGATCCCGGCCTGGGTTTCCATAAACCGGTGCCAGCGTTCTTCCTTGACCTGTTCAGGCAG
>CAYGUD010000031.1:0-13758 GCA_964352865.1 uncultured Hyphomonas sp. | reverse complement strand
TTGGCGGCTTTGGCTATGGTTGGCTCTACAATATGTTGCCGTGTACAACCACGGCACCCGCAGATGTCTGCATGCTGTCAGGCCATGAGATCAAGCCCTACTCGCCATACACTGTCGATCACGTGCTGACACAATTGCAGCTCTTAATGTTCGCCGTCCTCGCATTCATTTTGTTGAAGCGGTTTGGCCTATACCCGCCAGAAAAGCCGGGGACGATCCTCGATACCGATTGGATCTATCGCAAGCCCGGCTACAGCATGGTCAAATGGGCTGGCACCGTCTGGGGTAAAGCCGGACCCGCCATGACGACCTTCGTCGCAAGTATCGGATCTCGGACGTTTGAAAAGATCGAAACGACATTCAGTCCGCGCGGTGCGCTGGCCAGGGGGCCGTTAACCGTCGGCATGGCGATGTGGTCTGCGGTCTTGTTGGGCATCGTGATGATGGTGGTGCTGATTGCCAGCTAGATCTGTATTCCAACAGACTGGCCTCGCGGGTTTCATGGCAAGTCCGAACAACTGCTGTTTTAGTGTCACGTGTATAAAATGGCGTCTAGGCTGAGTGCACTCTAAAAGTAGTTCTGCAATTTTTCATTTACTACACTGTTTGTAATCTCATATATATTTGAGATCACAAAGGGGACACGTGAATGAACCAAGAAATAGACTGCGTCGACGCTGCACCCGCAGATATACTGGAATGCGCTTCGGATATTGTTTCGGCCTATGTTAGCAATATTCCGATGCTATGCGCCGATCTCCCAGATTTGATCCGAGAGATGCTCGCGAGGCTAACGAGGCTTGGTAGCTCTAATGGCGCTG
The DNA here is from genome assembly GCA_964352865.1 of uncultured Hyphomonas sp. Lineage (GTDB taxonomy): Bacteria > Pseudomonadota > Alphaproteobacteria > Caulobacterales > Hyphomonadaceae > Henriciella. Next base: position 12,937 of record CAYGUD010000031.1, on the reverse strand, counting down.
CGCATACGCCCGAACCTGCCATTCCAGTAAAGAAGTCGATTACTGACGATTTCCTGATCTGCCTGGAAGATGGGAAAAAGTTCAAGTCTTTGAAACGTCATCTACGTTCAAAATATGGGATGAGCCCGGAAGAGTATCGCGAAAAATGGAAGCTGCCATACGACTATCCAATGGTCGCGCCGAGTTATGCGCGCAAGCGCTCAGCTCTCGCCAAGGAAATGGGCCTTGGGAAGCTCGAGAAATAAATCGAATACGAAACGAATATTTGGTTTTGATATCGAAACAAAATCTTTTAGTAATATAGGTTAATAATTTACTGCAAAAACTCTTGCGTGGTGATTCGAACTGATTCATGAAAGTCGAATCGAATCACCACGGGGGTGGCTATGGTTTCCTTGTCAACGGACTTTTCCGGTATCACGGATGCACAGACAGAACTGATCCAGCATTGGCATGCTTGTTGTGATACGGGCGCATTGCCATCGCGGGACTGTTTGGACCCCGGCGAAATCCGGGCCCATCTGTCATCAATTTCCATTGTCCAGACGGCTGCGGATGGCGGTACAAAATTCCGCCTGGCGGGGACAAGTTTGCGGCAAATCTTCGGGTGCGAAATGCGTGGCCGATACTTGTCTGAGCTGGATCAGACAACATTTGAAATGTGGTCGCTCGGCCTTGCCCGCGCACTGGATGTTCGCCAACCGATTGGTGGCCTGATCAAGCGCGAGCAAGACAGCCATGCATGGTTGCGATTGCCACTGCGGGCCAATCGGTTTGGGGCGCTTGTGATGTGCCACGACACATTGATTCCAAATGAAAGACTGGCTGACCGATATCACCGCCAGTCCCGCAAAATCACACTCGACGGACGCAATCTAGCGGCCTGAATCTATTTGGATAATATTCCTATTTTAGGAAAATTATCCTACACTATGTTTGACCATGCTAGTCTTCTCTTAGGGAAAGCCGAAGGAGAATCAGTGTGGCAAGCCAACAGCGGATGGATCGAAACAACGCTAATCTGGCGGTTAGTCTGGTTGGCTACGCCCTCGAGATTAAAGCCGAGAGAATTCTTCAACCCGCGCGTGGCCCTCGAGACCTTGTCCGTGCCCGGCAAGCTGCGATGTACCTCACTCATGTTGGATTGGGTATGAGCCTGGCGCGAGTCGCCGCGGCATTTGAACGTGATCGATCCACAGTGGCGTATGCGTGCCATCGGATCGAGGAGATGCGGGATGAGCCCGCCTTCGACGCCTGGTTGGAAACGCTAGAGCAGGGTCTGGCGACGATTGCGCCACTGATTGCTCGGGCGGCATGAATCAGCGCCTCTTGCGGGCATTGCAGCGCGGCGGTGTCGTCGCTGAGATCCAGCACGATATGTGGGGGGTCTGGCGCGACCATGACCGCCGTCGACGGATGATCGGAATAATGTCTGGCGGTGAAATCGACTTGTTGAAACTGAACGAAAACTTGAAATCCATAGATGATCCATACCAGGTGGTTTTGAGCTGGGACGATAGTTCTGACAAACACATTCCGCCCGATTCTCTCACGGCGATATCTCACCCGCTATTGACTCACTTAATTCTGAAAAGTCAGCCGACAGCTCTGCGGCAAGCTTATTCGCATGCGGTCAGGGCTTACCGGCGGGATGATGCGCGGACGATAATCAACGACAAGGCTGATTGCAAAATTGAGGATGCAGATCACGCCTTCTTGTCGGCGCTGGTTCTGGACGACGCATCGAAACTGGAATTGGCAAAAGCCTATAGGTTGCGACCCGATGCCGTCGAAACAAAAGCCCTGTCACTGCTAAGAAGATTAGCTGAGGTCTATAGTTGAACGGCTCTAGGCCGCCCCGTTTGTTTCGCGAGCAGTGTCCTTGATCCGCACCAACATCGAGGCGAGGCCGTTGGAGCGCTGTGCACTGAGGGCGCCTTTGACGCCGATTTGCTCGAGAAATCCATCAGCATCGAAGGTATTGATTTCGTCGCGCGTGGCACCAGAGAATAATCGAACAAGGATCGAGATCAGGCCAGATACAATCATTGCATCGCTTTCTGCACGGACGTTCAGGCGATCATCAGCTTCGGGTGTCACCACCATCCAGACTTGCGAAGCGCAGCCTCTCACTTTCGTCGTCTCGGTCCGTTCTTCAGCGGCGAGCGGCGGATTGGCTTTTCCAAGATCTATGATGTGCGCGTAGCGGTCTTCCCAGTCATCGAGAAAATCAAAATCTTCGGCGATTTCAGCGGCGCGTTCCGTAATACTCATGAGGCGCATTTGGGGGAGGTGGCGGCAAAAGAAAACCCCCAGCACTGCGGCTGGGGGCTAAAGTTGTGCGAGTGAGATGGGTTAGTTGGAGACTTTGCCGATACACTTACCGACATCAGCAAGAGCATGCTCGCCGATGCAGAAAGGAACTTCATAATGTTTGTGGGCCGCAGCAACACATTGCTGCAGGTTCAGGTTCGCCATATTCAGGCAGCCCTGTGTTTCGCGTTCGCTCATGGCCTGGCGCATTGAACTCGCCACGCTCGGGTCGGCGTTCAGAATGCGATAAGCGGCCAGCGTTGTAATCCGGTCTGCAATCGGTTCCTTGCCGCGCGCGATACGGTGCGATTGCCCAAGGTTCGAGACGAGCGCCGGGACGCGGATTGAGCTTGTTGCGCCAGTCACACTTTCCCAGACGGATGGGGCGCCAGAGCGACCGGCTTGCAGCAGCACTGAATCGATTTCAGGGGACCGCATGGCTTGGACCATGGCGCCGCGCGCCGGAATACCGCTTTGCGTTGAGGTAAACAGATTGGTCGCTGCGACTTGCGAATTACCGACCCGGCCTTTCGCCCAACCAGCGGCCTGCAGGCTGTAGGCTTGCTCTTTAACGAAGGCTGCGGCGCCAGCGAGGCGGCGACTGTCTGCGTTCACGGAGTTGAGGGCTTGATTTACGGCATCATTGCCACCGCTGAGCGTGCGCGCATAGCGTACATCGTTTTGCATGCCGGTCATCAGACTGTCGCGGCCATAATAGCCTTCAATGTCGAGGACGGCGGCGCGGAATTCGGGGTTCTGTGCAGCCACAAGCGCGGAGTAGGCCATCCAGCCCTGTGTCAGTTGTTCCGGATTGTGCCCGCCAAGATTGTTCAATGAATTAACAATGTCACCAGCCGATGCAAAGCCATTGCTTTTCACGTCAGTGACTTCGCCTTGATAGGTCGCGTACAAAGCGGCGGCTTGTGCCAGGGGGTCACTTTGTTCGCCTGCAACTGCAACTTGCTGCGGGGCCGGGGTGACCATCTGCGCTGTCGCTTGCAGAGTCAGTCCAGCAATTGCGGCAACGGCCGTGATTACGGTTTTTATGGTCATGAATAGTTCCCTCACTCTACGGTCCGACACTGGCCTATCTTTTGCGTCTCGCAAAGGCTAGCATCTGCTGAAATAAGGATTCTAACGCATAATTTAGAGAATCCATGACGAGAAAAATGCCTAACAGAGCTGACCATTCCGTTAAAACCCGGCGACGGGAACGCGCTCCGACCATTAAGAGTTTGGTTGTTGCGGGGGGTGCAGTGTGTGCGGTGCTTGGCGCTCTAATCGCAATGTTTGCTGGCGGGCCGGACGGATTGATAGTTGGTTCCGGCGTGTTAACCACAGTTATTTTTCTGCAAATATTTTTATGGTTACAAATGCAGTATGCGCCGGAACAGAGGGATGAATCGCCGATTTCTGAATTCGGCGTTGGTGGCTCTGCGCGAGATTTGAGCGATGTACCGATTCTGATTCTCGATGTTTCCGAACATGGCCGGGTGCGATCAATAGTGGGACAGACGCGGTTATTGCCAACTGTTCGTATCGGTTCTGATGTTTCGCGCCTGCTCGGTGATCATCTATATCTCTCGGTCTCACGCGTGCCTGGGACCGACGGCACCTGGATTGTCATCCTGCCGCAACAAGCGGAGGGCGCTGCCGAAAATACCGATTTGATGGAGCGAACGAATTTCTTCGCAGGCCTTGGGCACGATTTGAAAAGCCCGCTAAATGCGGTGATCGGTTTTTCCGAGATCATGGAGTCTGAAATTCGCGGACCGATGCCAGATGCGTACAAGGACTATCCCGGATTGATCCGTGACAGCGGACAGACGCTACTGCGCCTGGTCGAGGATATGCTGGCTTACGCAAGATCAGAGGCGGGAACGTACGAACTCGATATCGCACCATTGGATATAGCCGCCAGCGGTGAAAGTGTCTTGCGGCAATCACAAGCCATGGCCAGCAAAGCTGACGTCACATTGCGGCTCGCGGCGCGCGGTGAGGTTATTGCCATGGCAGATGCTGATGCCGTGCGGAGGATTTGGGACAATCTGGTTTCGAATGCGATCAAGTATTCTAACCCAGGAGAGACTGTGACGCTGACAGCAGTATCGAGCGGTTCATCCTGCATTCTACAAGTCAGCGACACAGGCGCCGGTATGGACGCTGATGATCTGGCCCGCATCGCCAAGCCTTTTGCTCAAGGTCGAAATGCCAAGGGTCGAGCTGGCACCGGGCTTGGATTGGCGATGGTTCAACGCTTGGCGGAAATGCAAAACGGGCAGGTCGAAATTCGAACTGCGCCTGGTGCTGGGACCACAGTGATTGTGAAACTGCCGGCGCATGCAACGATCGAAAAGCGAGCGGCCGAGTAGGTATGAGCGAACATGTTTGAAGAACGCTTGCCGACCAAAATCTGGGTCGACGCACTTGTGCGCCGTGTCCAGGTCGCCGGCGCCGCGGCCTTTATCATACAACGCGGGGATGAATCGCGCGGCGATGTGTTGGTCAAAGTCTCTGATCTGAAAGGCCAGGCGCAAGCTTTCGCTCCGCGCACCTCCATGGACGGCGAGCGCATATTTGTGAATCTGGAAAGCCAGAATGTCGGGCCAGCGGAAGCTGATGTCGACGAATATGTACGCCGCACGGGCAGCCGCGATACTGACCTTTGGGTGATCGAAATTGAAGATCGTGAGGGCCGACACTTTCTCACTGAGCGTGTCGAATAATCGAAATATATCAATCGCGTAACGCTTCATTAACTCCAAATAACCGACATGGCCTGTGAACCAGGGGGCAAACCATGTTGTTTTTGCTGAATGACAAGGTGATAGAGATCGAGATGCCTGAAACGCATCTCATGCAACGACGCCGGGAAATCGGCTGCGGTGATCCACGCCATTTGCGTGCACAACAAGCAGTTGAATTTGCCGTAGAGCGGTTTTCCAGTCTAAGCAGCGCCGCGCCAGACGACGTCGACGCCGGACAGCGAGACATTGCTGCTTTGATCATTGCCAAAACCGGCGCCAACAGTCTGATCCTGAAGCCAAATGCGGCTGGCGGGTTTGAGCCCCGCTTGCGCGATGTACCGCCTCTGGTTCTGGAAACCTATCAGCGCGGCGCCGCGAATGATCGTGGACAGCGTCGCCGGGCTTGAACGCAGCCAGATCCAATTGGTCAATTGAAGCACACAGAGATTTCGGCTACCCGCTCGGGCTGACGATTGAGAGCCATGAATGTCTATTTCTGACGAGGCGGACCGCCGCCGCACATTTGCAATTATTTCTCATCCGGATGCGGGTAAGACGACGCTGACGGAGAACCTGCTGCTCGCTGGCGGGGCAATTCGTATGGCTGGCGAAGTTGCCGCCCGCGGTGAGCGTCGACGCACGACATCTGACTGGATGAAGATTGAGCGAGATCGCGGCATCTCGGTCAGCGCGTCTGTGATGACTTTTGAATATCGCGGCAATGTCTACAACTTGCTGGATACGCCGGGCCACGAGGATTTTTCCGAAGATACGTATCGCACGCTGACTGCGGCGGACTGCGCCATCATGGTGCTGGATGCAGCAAAGGGTATCGAGCCGCAAACTCTGAAACTGTTTGAGGTGTGCCGCCTGCGCGATATCCCGATTGTGACATTTATCAATAAGATGGACCGCGAAGCTCTTGATCCGCTGGAATTGCTCGACCAGATCCAGGATCAGTTGCAGCTTGATTGTGCACCGCTTTATTGGCCGGCAGCATCCGGTCAGCGCTTTGGCGGTATGACCGATCTGCGCACTGGTGAATTCCTGCACTATTCCAAGAAGACTGCAGATGAAGGCCTGACCCCGGGCGAGTCGTCGCGTGTGAACCTCGATGCGGTGCGAGAGCAAGTTGACCCAAGCGCGCTTGAAGAACTCGAAGAGGGTAGCGAAATGGCGCTGGAAATGCTGCCAAAGATTGATGAGCAAGCATTCCTCGAAGGGCATATGACGCCGGTCGTGTTCGGCACTGCGCTGCGCCATTTTGGGGTCGCAGAATTGCTCAACGTGCTTGAGGAATTTGCACCAGCGCCGCGTCCGCAGGCCTGCCGGAAAAAGGACCAACCTCATATGCTCCAGCGCGGCGACAAAGGCGTTGCTGGCTTTGTCTTCAAGATTCAGGCGAACATGGACCCAAACCATCGTGACCGCGTGGCTTTCTTTCGGATCTGCTCTGGCGAGTTCAAGCGCGGCATGCGGTTAAAGATCAATGATGGCAAGCAGATCAACGTCCACAATCCGATGATGTTCCTGGCTCAGGATCGCGAGATTGCTGAGACCGCTTATGCAGGCGATGTCATCGGTGTGCCGAACCACGGCCAGTTGCGGGTCGGCGACAGCCTGTCTGAGAATGGCGATATCCGGTTTGCCGGTATCCCGAACTTCGCACCTGAGATTTTGCGCCGCGCCCGCACTACGGATCCGATGAAGGCCAAGCATTTGCGCAAAGCGCTGGAAAGCCTGGCTGAAGAAGGCGTCACGCAATTGTTCAAGCCAAGCATTGGGTCTGACATGATTGTGGGCGCTGTCGGGGCGCTGCAAATCGAAGTGATGGCAGAGCGAATGGTCTCTGAATACGGGCTGGATGTGGTGTTTGAAGAAGCACCGTACAATGTAGCGCGCTGGATCCATTGTGATGATGAGGCTGTACTGAAGGCATTCCTGGACAAGAATAAATCCGCCTCTGGCACTGATCTCGATGACGCGCCGGTCTATCTGGCCAAGAATGCCTGGGATGTCGGCTATGCGCAGGAAAAGCACCCGGACATTCAGTTTACGGCCACAAAAGAGCGCTCCAACTAGCTGTCATTGCGCCGCAGATCAGAATGAGCGTGGATGAGCAGCGATGTGATTCAGTCCAAATCAAGAGGCCTGCGTTCAAGGCTGGTTCAGTTGCCTCTTCCCCTAATGCTCATGTGAGCTTAGAAAGTGGTGAGTTTGGAGGACTGAAATGCTGCGACTTCTATCGTTTCTTCTAATCCTGATTGGGGCAGGCGCGCTCGCTTATGGCGGTTACCACTACATGAATCCTCAGCCTGAGGTGGCAGAGATGCGGTCCTCGGCGCCGCCAGGAAGCAATGGGTTTGACATGCCATCCAGTCCGGTCGTTGCCGGCTCGAAGCCAAGCTCCGGCGCTACCAGCAGAAGCAGTAATGGCGCCGACGACATGTTTGGCGTTGCAAGTTCGACAGACGATTTTCTTGCCAGCTTGCGTACGGTCCCAATCGCCCACGAAACCCCCAAAGGCGCACAATTCGGGCGACCGTTCACAGTAACAGTTTCCCTTGACGCAACGGGCGACGACAGCGCGACGGACTCGCTGCCGGGAACGGGGAATATAGTCGAGGGTGAAGCACAAATTTCCGACACCGTTCAGGCGCTGGTCTCGGGAGAGGCGTTTAAAGTAGAAGCCATCACGCCGGCCACGCAGCGCGTTTCACCGCTGACGGAAAATGTCTGGCGCTGGAAAGTGACCCCGACTGCGGTTGGCAATCAGGAACTGGTGATCGAGTTGTTTGCGCTGATGGGTGACGAAGCGCTGCCACTGCGGACATTCCGCGATTCCGTTCAAGTCGAAGTCTCCCGCATTGGTCAGGCGATTGCGCTGGCACAATCAATTAGCCCGATTACAGTCGTCGCGGGCGGAATCGGATCACTTCTTGCTGGATTGTTCGGTTTTGTTGGTTTTTTCCGGCGTCGATAAGCGGGCAAGCGCCAGCTACCGCCTAACACTCGTGAACTAGGCAAAGCCTGAATAGTCTGAAACAATATTCATAATTCTCATTCTTCAATACGCGAAGGAATTCCTCATGCGCTTGAACAAAGTATTTGCCGGCACCGCGATTGCGTTCGCACTGGTCCTTGCAGCTTGCGGCGGAGGCGGCTCCGGCGACGACGATACGCTGACATTGCGCCGCGGGATTTCTGCGAAAGTCGATACGCTTGACCCACACCGCTCCTCCGCGGCATGGGAGAATATCATTATCGGTGATATGTTCCTTGGCCTGACCCAGCATACGGCGGACGGCCAGGTTATCCCGGCCATGGCGGAAAGCTGGACAACCAGCGATGATGGCCTCATCTGGACGTTCAATTTGCGTGATACGACCTGGTCTGATGGCGTGCCGCTAACGGCAGAAGATTTCGTCTTCGCGTTGCGCCGCATTCAAGACCCGGCGATTGCGTCGCAATATTCTTCGCTGCTCTATATCATCAAGAACGCGCAGGCTCTGAATGAAGGGCGTGTTGCGCCAGAAGAACTTGGTGTGCGCGCGATTGATGATCGCACCCTGGAGATCACGCTGGAGCAGCCAGCGCCTTATCTCGAAGGCTTGCTGACACATTATACGACGTATCCCGTGCCACGACACATTGTCGAGCAATATGGCGAAGCGTGGGTTCAGCCAGAGAATATCGAAGTCAATGGACCTTACAAGCTCGTCTATTGGGTTACCGGCGATCAGTTGGTCACTGAAAAGAATCCGGCATTCTATGAAGCCGACACGCTTTGTTTCGAACGAGTAAGCTATTTCGAACTGGAAGATCTCGCTGCTGTTGAACGCCGGATCGAAGCCGGTGAACTGGATATCAATAATGCGTTTGATGGCGGCCGAAAAGCTGAGCTTGATCGCCGTTTGCCTGGTTGGGCCCGGACGACTCCGGGGCTGTTGACGACCTATTGGAGTTTCAATTCCAGCGAAGCCCCGTTTACAGACATTCGCGTTCGCAAGGCGTTGGCCATGGCACTCGACCGCGAATATCTGGTTGAAAACGTGCTGACTCCTGGTTTTGTGCCAGCCTACAGCTTTGTGCCGCCTGGCATCAACAATTACGAAACCGAGCGTCCGGAAGTTTACTGGAAGTCGCTGACGCGGCCTGAGCGCCTGGCGGAAGCCCGCGCTTTGCTCGAAGATGCAGGTTACGGCCCGGACAATCCGCTGCGATTTGAATATAAGCACCGGTCAACGGATGATAACCCTAAAGCGGCGCCCGTTGCGCAGGCCAATTGGAACGAGATTGCACCATGGGTCGATGCCCAAATTCTGCGTCAGGATACGAAAGTGCTTTACGCAGATTTGCGCCAAGGCAATTTTGAGGTGTCTGATGGTGCGTGGCTGGCTGACTATAACGATCCGCTGAACTTCCTGTATTTGCTGGATTCAAAAACAGGTCAGCAGAATTACGGCAACTATGCCAATCCCGAATATGATGCCCTGCTTGAAGCTGCGAGCCGCGAGCGCGACCTGATAAAACGCGCCGAGCTTTTTGCGCAAGCCGAAGCCGTCATGCTTGAGGATTATCCGATCACGCCAATGTGGTTCCAGGTGACGAAAAACCTTGTCGATCCAAACCTGGAAGGCTGGGCGGAAAACGCCGAAGACAATCACAGGTCTCGTTGGCTTTGCCCTGCTGCAGCAGTTGAGACGGCCGAATCAGAGTAAACGGCAATTCGAGGAGGAATATGTCAGTTGATCTCGAAACAGCGGGTGCGGCCTCCATTGGCGGGCTGAGCACGCGGCAGTCTGCGGATCTCGCGGGACAGCCATGTCGCAATTGCGGCGAGATCGTCGAGCAGCGCTATTGCACTAATTGCGGGCAGCTGGCCGCAAGCTTTCATCGGCCCATCCTGTCGCTGATCGGTGAAACCATATCAGACATATTTACGGTGGACGGACGTTTAGCGCGAACATTGCCGGTGCTGTTGTTTCGTCCGGGACGGCTGACAAAGAATTATACCGAAGGCAAACGTGCGCGCTACGTGCCTCCCTTCCGGCTATTCCTGCTCGCCAGTCTGGTTTTTTATCTGGTGCTCTTTGCGCTGGTGCCGCCTGGTCAGTTCATCAATGTTGATGAAGAAACGCGCGCTGAGATCTCGCAGAGCCTTTCAGAGGAACAAGCGAGCGATGTTGCCAAAGCGATCAATGAGACGACGCGTGAGCGGTTAGAGCGTGCGAATATACAAGTTGAGGCGCCGGATGCCGTTCGCGGCAATATAGAAAATCAGATTGTCGCCGTTCTGGATAATCAGGACCAGTTCGCGGCGCAATTGGAAAACTGGCTGCCCCGCCTCAGCATTTTGCTTGTGCCGATGACGATTATCGCGCTCAGTTTTCTGCATTTTTGGCGCCGAAAATTATACATCTATGACCATTCTGTTCACGCGCTGCACTTGCATTCGTGGATCTATTTGACCGGAGCATTCCTGATGCTCGCCGGACCCTATTTGCCAGGATTTGTCCTCGCTTTGATTTTGGTCGGATTCTTTATCTATGTTTGGCGCAGCCTTGCCGTGGTTGGGTCGACGGGAATCTTTATGTCTGGACTGCGCTTTTTCTTGTTGCTCCTGTTCTGGATTGTTGTGATTACGCTTATCATGATCGCCACAGTCATTGTGAGTGGTATGTCTGTGCACGCATGAGGCTTTGCCGATTCCTGTGATTTGGGAGGCACCAATGAAGAACCGACCCATCCCCAATATTTCGGATGCCCAGAAGGCCTTTATGCGCGATCTTGTTCTGTTTGAGGATGATCACATTCTTGCACTCAACAAGCCGTCAGGCCTGCCAGTGCAAACACGCGGCAATCGCGGCACGTCTCTGGACTTTCTGCTCTGGACGTTCGCGCGTTCAAATGGCAAGCGCCCGCATCTGGTGCACCGCATTGATGCCGGGACATCGGGCCTGGTTCTGGCGGCCAAGACAAAGCCGGCAATGACCTTCCTGTCGACAGAGTTTGCTGAGCGCCGCGTTCGGAAGACCTATCTCGCTCTGGTTTCCGGTCAGGTCCCCGATTCAGACCAGGGCACCTGCGATGTGCCCCTGCTCAAGATCGGCAGGTCAGTTCGGCCTGGACGTCTGGAAGAAGGCGCAGATACCGCCCTCACGCATTGGACGGTTAACTGCCGCAGCGATCGGACAGCCCTTGTCGAGGCCCGTCCGCATACTGGGCGCATGCATCAGATCCGGGCGCACTTGGCGGATATGGGCTGCCCAATCCTGGGTGATGTGATTTATGGAGACGGGACCTCCTCCACGGATCGCTTGATGCTACATGCCGCGTCGCTTGAGATTACGCTGCCGGATCAACAAAAACGGGCGCTCGAGGCGCCCGTTCCAGATGACTTCACAGCCAAGCGCCAGGCGCTTGGGCTCTAGCCTGCTTCGCCCAGTGCTACTGACATAGGCGCGCCCGGGCCGAGATCGAAGCCGAGATAAGTCCACGCCACGACCAGCAAGATGCCGCTGATCAGCATCCAGATCGAGTAAGGGAGCATCGTTGCCGTCAGACTGCCCAGGCCAAAATCTTTCACCCAGCGTCGAGCGAAGATCAGAATGAGTGGGAAATAGACCATAAGCGGCGTGATGATATTGGTCGCGCTATCGCCAACGCGGTAGACCGCCGTCGCGCCATCTGGTGACACCCCGAGCAGCATCAGCATCGGAACCATAACCGGCGCCAGCAACGCCCATTTCGCTGAGGCCGAGCCAACGAAGAGATTGATGATCGCCGAGAAGAGGACAATCATTCCAAGCAATATCGGCAATGGCAAACCAGAGCTTTCAATCGCCTCGGCGCCATGAACCGCGCTGATCAATCCAAGGTTGGACCAGCCGAACATCGCCACAAAGTGCGCCGCAGCAAAAGACAGGACCAGATAATAGCCCATATCCTTCATCGCTTCGGACATCATATTGACCAGATCGCGGTGATTCTTGATCGTCCCAGCGGCAGCGCCGTAAGCCCAGCCAGCCGACAGGAACAGGACGAGGAAGCCGCCGACCAGTGACTTAAAGAGCGGCGCCGCGCGTTGGTACCATTCCAGGCCTTCAGTCCCTTCGCCGTCCAGCCAGAGCGGTGTGCCAGGGCCGGCTGTCATGAACGCCCAAAGACCGATAACGGCGAGGACAGCCAGACCGGCATTGCGCAGTCCTTTTTTCTGTTCCGGCGTCAGGGGTTGGTCTTCATTGCCATAACTGTCCGCGTCGGCGCCTTCTGATGGGTTCCACTTGCCGAGGCGGGGTTCGATAATCCGGTCTGTCACATACCAGATGATCGGCAAATAGATGACCAGAAGGGCAACAATGAACCACCAATTCCCCGCAATGTTTGCGTCATAACTGGCGTTCAGAATTTCGCCGGCCTCTTCTGTGATGCCGTATAGAAGGGCATCGAGCTGACCTGGAAACAGGTTGGCGGAAAAACCGCCAGAAACGCCTGCAAATGCTGCGGCAATACCCGCAAGCGGGTGACGTCCTGCTGATGCGAAGAGCACTCCTGCCAGCGGGATCAGAACCACATAAGCGGCATCAGCGGCGTGGTTTCCGACCATTGCGACCAATGCCACCACAGGTGTCAGCAGGAAGACCGGAGCGCCGCGAACCGCAGAGCGCATCGCGCTTGCAAACAGACCCGATCGTTCTGCAACGCCAGCGCCAAGCATAACGACCAGCACATAACCGAGGGGGTGAAAGTGCGTGAATGTCTTGGGCATTTCGACCCAAAGACGCTCAATATTCTCGGCTGCCAACAAGCTGACCGCGCTGATAATCCCATCGCTCCCACTCCCGAAACCGGCCATCTGCCTGTCGGGCATGCCC
>CAYGUD010000030.1:0-14319 GCA_964352865.1 uncultured Hyphomonas sp. | reverse complement strand
CGATTTCGAGATCGCCATCCTGGCTATTCCCGGCAGCGCCCTGCGCGAGATATGTCAGCCTTTGACAGATGCCGATCCAGCCTGGGTCCGCTGCCTCGATGCGATGTCATCCTGCCCGACTCTGTCAGCGCAATTGTGGACCGAGAAAACCCCAGAGCAGCTCGGCTGGGGCGATATGCCTGGCATCACGACAGGGCATGTGCTCCCGCTCAGCACCTGGAGTGACATGACGCACCTGCTGCCTTTTGAACAAGCATCACCCTATCACGGGCATCACTTATTGTGCGGGCCGCAGCCGATCACTGGCGAACCGCCGCGCGACACAGCCATGACCTGGTTGGAAGACCATTTTGAAGACGTTCTACCAGGTTGGCGCATCGATGATCAGGACACGTCAGCGCGCGCCATTTATGTCCGGCTCAACCACAAGCCCAGCGAGCGCTATATCTTCGCCGCATCGGGCGATGTCGATGACCGTTTGCGGACCGATGAAAGCGGCTTGGCGAACCTCTATCTGTGCGGAGACTGGGTCCGCAATGGCACCGATCTTGGCTGGGTTGAAGGCGCTGTCACGACCGCCCGGCAATGCGCCCGAGCCGTGACCGGGATCTCGATCCGAGTGCACGGGGAAACAGACTTTGGCTGAGCTGCCGGACGTCTTGCCCGAACCGGCGCCGCCGCTTCAAGCCGCCGCGAAAACCGGTACGATTTACGTCATAGATCTGGTTGGGTTTTCGGCTTTGACCGAAGACCGGATCTCAGATGACGAAAAAACCGGCGCTGAAGACGTCACGCAACTTGTCACCGCGCTGTTCGGTCAATTGATGGCCGAGCTTTCCACCCATGCGATCGGATTTGGTGGCTTTGCAGGGGATGCTCTGATTGCCTGGCAGAGCGAAGGATCTCACCCGCTTTCCGAAACCGCATTGCAAGATCTCGCGATGCGTGCATGTCAAAACGTCCAGGCCGGGCTGACGTGCCGAACGGCGCGTGCGACCGGTCCTTTCTGGGTCGGCGAGACCCATTTGGATAATAGTCTTCGGCCTCTGGTGTGGGGATCTGCGGTTACGGACGCGTTTACAGCGCTCTCAATGCAACCGCGCCCGCCGTTCACGAAACTTGCGACGCGGCAAACCCATCGTCTCCCCAAAACCAATGTGCTCGCCGCTGCCTCGGTCGCCAAAAGATGGGCCATAATTGTGCAGGTTCTCCCTCCCGCAGCGTGCGGCGAAGTCACAACGGATCAGCTGATCCAAATCATCTCAGCGTACCGCGAGATTTGTGACGCTTACGCCGCCGAAATCGACAACCTGGTTCAGGATGACAAAGGTCTCCTCGCCATTCTGGTCTTGCCTCAATCAAGGCAGGAAGATCGCAGGGCTTGTGACGCTTTGCTGACCGCCCTGACCCGTGGACGCAGCCCGCTTGTCCCGCCAGATCGGGCGACCGCGACATTCGGAACGCTGTTTCGATGCCGACCACAATTTTCCAATCAATCGGTTGCCATCACAATTGGAAATCCTATCAACCAGGCCGCAAAATCGCTGGCGGAGCAAGACATCGCTTCAACTGATACAGCGGGCGTATCGCAACAGCCGACGCAAACCCAGAGCCAATTCCTGATTGGCCGGGCGGACGAAACAGAAAAGCTGCGAAAGGCTCTGATCCAATCGCGACAGGCGCCCCACATTGCCGTACTGTCCGGCCCTGCTGGCATAGGCAAAACGGCGCTGGCGCAGACGCTGAATACAGCCGACCCGGAGACCTCTATTCATATCGAAGCCACACCCGGCATGCGGTTCTTACCGTTCGGTGCGGCGCAGGATCTGGCAGAAGCCTGCGGGATGCCAGCGAGCAGTGTTTTCCACTCCGCCGCCTTGGCAATGTTGGCTCAAAACCTGCCGCACACCATGATCATAGAAAACTGGCAATGGTGTGATGAGGACAGCAAGCGCCTCATTCGGCAATTGCAGATCAATCGTCAGGCTGGACTTCTTCTGGTCACATCGCGGCAGGAGGTGACCGATCTGGAAGCGTCCACAGCGATCAACGTTACACCGCTCGATTTTGACCAGGCCAGTCAATTGATCGATAGTCTCGCGCCCGGGGTGTTGGATACAGCCCTGAAACAGTCTGTCTTTGATATTTCTTCGGGCACGCCATTCTGGTTGGTGCAAGCCGCCCTGCACTATTCAGAGCAATCGCACGGGTCGCTGACCGCATTCTCCGGATTGGAGAGTTTGCTCACCGCGCGGACCCAAGGCCTGTCAGACCCAGCCATCGCTGTGTGGCGACTGCATTGCGCCTGGCGCTTGCCGCTTACATTCTCTACGGCGCGCGGCATCCTACAGACATTTGACATCGCGCTTTCGCCAGATCACCTCGACGGTCTTGTAGCGCTCGGCTGGCTGACACCAGATCCAATCCGTCCGTCCGATGGCCTTCGCCCTGCGCATGACATCCTTGCCGAATGGGGCGTGGCGGATTTGCCGGTTACCTTCGAACGCAGTTTGCACGCGCAAATCGCGCGGGCGGTTTCCAGGCAGGATGGATCACCGTCACGGATTGCCCAGCATTGGCAAAGTGCCAGCAAGACCTTACGCGCGGCGATCTGGTATGCGCGCGCCGCACACGTCGCTGACCGGGCGGGCGCCCACAGATTGACAGTCGAACACTTGTCTCGGTCAGAGACCCTCTCGCGCGATGTAATACTCAAGAGTCAGACCCGAACGATTGAGCATCTCGCATTGTCGGCGACAGCTGTCTGGGGCATCGGAAAGCTCCGCCGGGCCAAACAGGTTCTCGCCGCATTCGACGCTGTCGCGAAAACCACGCCAAGCAGCCCGCAAAAACAAAAAGCGCTGCAACGCGCCGCGACTATCCAATCCGAGGTCGGGCAGTTTGCGGGCAATTCAAGGCTCATTCTGTCTGGTCTGTACCAAGGCTGGCGCAATCGGCGCGGCGCACCCGGCGCCTATGAAGTCAAAGCCCGCCGGGACGCGTTTATCTATTATTTGGTTGGACTGGCGCGCCTGCCCGTGTCCGGACGGTTTGACCGCCTCGTCAATCGTGCCCATGAGCTGGGTGAGTATCGAAGCGAGACCTTGCTCGGATGCGCCGCCGGAACGCTGCATATGAGCCGCGGCAAGTGGCGTGAGGCTGGCACCGTGCTGTCGTCTTGTCACGATGCGATCGCTCAAACCGATGACCGGCAAATGCTGGGCGTTGTGCAATGCCTGCTTGCCCTTTGCGATCTGTACCAAGGCCGCGCCGAAGACTCTCATGCGTGGTTTGAGCGCGTCGCGGAGGTCGGACGTGAGCAGGATCATCAACTCTTCAAAGTCTGGGGCGCATATGGCAAAGCCGAGGCGCAGCTATATGCAGGAAACATCGTTGGTGCCCACCATGATGCAAGCAATGCAAAGCGCACATCTGTAGGTCTCGGAGACCTTCAATCTGTTTGTATCATCGAAGGGGTTCTGGCTCAGACCACCCTGGTTCAAGGCGACCTTGGCGCCGCGCGCAAACACGCCCGGAACGCGATGAGATTTGCTGCGAAGCTGCCGCCGACCAATTTCAGCACATTGGAAGGCATCGCCGCTGCGGCTCAAGTCGGCTGCGAATTGAAAGCGCTCGGGATGACAGATCCCGATCTCGACACGATCATCAAATCCAGCCGCAAAGCACTGAAGAATTATGCGCAAGTCTTCCACATTGCCCGTCCGCGATATCAATATGTGGAAGGCTTGATCGCACGAATGCAGGGCGATGAAATACGAGCTCGCAAACAGATCGAAAAGGCCCGGACCACCGCAAGGGATCTCGGCATGACCTATGAGCAGATCTTGGCAACAAAGGCCCTCAAAATAAACACGGAGAGACAGCATGGCGCGACCGCCGAAATATATTGACCCCGCTTTGAAAGTCTTTGGCCGGCCGCCTTATATCGGTGAAAATGCGTTGTTGCAGGGCGGCTGGCTGGAATCGAGCCAAGGCGCCATCCAGTCTTATCTTGACCGTTCGATCAATCGCGTCGCGCCGCAGCAGTTTCGCGCCAAAGCTGTCTTATCCTCTCTCTTGATGACCTCGCTTTTTGTGGAGAAAATGCGATCGGGTCACCCGACAGGCAGAGTTTGGGGCTATGTTCCTGAGGCGGACATTTCAATCTGGGCGCTGGCCTATGCCGGACCGATGAACCGCCCGTCTGAGTGGGAACTTTTTTGGGTTCCGGTTTACATGTTCGTTGATGATCCTGCAGCCGTTGCCGGCGGCCGCGAGATCTTCGGATTCCCGAAAATGTATGGCGCCATAAAGCGCACGGGATCTGAGTTTTCGGATTATGGCTTATCCGTCAAAGTTGCGGCGTTTCGAACGCTCGGCCAGGACGTCGCCGCTGAACAGGTTGAAATTCTCAAAATAGAGGCGCAGGCTCATGGCAGTGAAGATACCGACCTCGGCGAGGTTATGACCGGCATGGAAGAAGAAGCAGATGATCCCAATTTGCTATCCATGATGGGCGCGCTGCGCCCGCCGCAAGTTGACTTTCCAATCTTACAAATCAAGCAGGTGCCGAGCATTGAGAACGCAGATTTCGCTGCGTATCAGGCAATTGTCGCGGTCAAGATGACAACTCTCAAACTGCATGGCGTTGGCCGCGCATCGGGCCGGCCGAAACTGACCCTTCAGTCCCCGGCGTCTTTGAATTTATGCCAGGAACTCGACACACCTGCCGTGCAGCACATGAAGCATTGTTTCTGGGTGCGTCAGGATTTTACCACTCAGCCTGGCGAAGTGCTCACCTCACCGCGAGGGCCTGGCGTCTAACCAGCTATTCAAGTCGCGGCGCGATGATTTTCATACCGGCATTTTCTGTTTGCACTATGCCGATTTGCTTCAGACGACTAAGCGCCCGGGATGTCGACTCGCGCGTCGCATGGATCCGAGCAGCGATATCAGAGACATTGATTGAAGCGGTAATGCGATAAACCTCGTCATCCGCCACGTCCTGAACCCCAAGCCGCACAAGTTCAAAGTGCAATCGCCCCATCACCGAAACCGAGTAAAGCTCTGCCAATCGTTCGGATGTGTCGCGCACCCGCCGCGCCAACTCGATATTCAGCGCATGGGCGAGATTGGCGTCTGTCTTTGCTGCCTCAAAGAAGACCATTCGTGGCACACTCAGCACAACGACTTTGGAATCAGCAATAACATCCGAAGTTCGCGGCGCACCTAATAGGGCAGACAATTCGCCCACAATGGCTGGAGCCTGGAAATCTGCAAGCCAGATCTCGTGCCCGTTCTGACTTTGTTTGACGACTTTCAAGACACCCGAGATCAGCAAAAAGACTGGCCCTGCCGGATCACGGTCCAGGACCAGACGGTCGTCCGGCGACAGCTCAATTGCCGTACTGGCCTCGGCCAAAACTTTGGCAAGCGGATTTGAGGTGGAGATTCCGACGAAGTCGGCCCAGTGATTTGCAAATGCATGATCCAAGTGCCGCACCCCGGTTTACGCTCATCAAAATAGCATAGATTTCCGCGACCAAACTTCAAGTCAAGTAAAGGGCCTTTGGCTAAAAACCCCTTATTCTTGATACTATTATAGCTAATCTCGATTGAATACCGGCTTGGCTTGGGCAGCGTGTCATGTTTGGCGATGGAATTGCTGATTCCAGACACCCGATCTGGCTCGATCTCATAAAAAAGCGCAAAAGCAGCTTTTTACTGATCAGCACCCCAAAATCGCCCTAACTTGGACCGAGCTTTGCACGGTTTGTTACCACGATTGCTAAATAAGACACGGAATGACTCGACCGCTACCCCTGATTGCGATTGCAATTTTCGCAGCTGCCCAGCCAGCGCTGGCAGAGGAACTGCGTCTGAGCAGCGAAACTGCGAGCCAAACCTTGCTCGCGGACTTGCGCCAGGAATTGGTAAAAGACGCGCCCGCGGAGACGCTGTTCGAAGCCCGCCGCCAGGCTCGGACCGCAGCTCGAAATGCTGAAAGCTATCTCAATTCGCGCGGATATTTCGCGCCGGAAATCAGCTACACCGTAGATGCAGGGCCGCCCCCCATGGGCAGAGTTCAAATTGAGCCGGGACCGCAATTCAAACTTGCCAAAATAGACGTCGAGACCGGCGAGGCTACGCTTTCAGAAGCGGCACAGTCAGCGCTGAACTCGGTGCGAACTTTGAAGACTGGCGACACGGCCCGTCCTGATCTGATTTTTGCGGAAGAAGCCGGCCTTGTCGCGGCGCTGAAAGCTTCTGGGTATGCAGATGCCGTCGCTGAAGACCGTCAGGTGATTGGTGACCGCGCGGCTGGAACGCTGGACGTGACCTATCGCCTCGCCCCCGGGCCCCGCATTCGTCTCGGCAACGTGATCTATCCGAACGATGCCCGTACGCGCAGCGTCTATCTCAATCGCTTGATTTCGTTCACCCCAGGCGACATCTATACGCCGCAAAAACTCGCGGCTTTTAATCGCCGTCTCAATGCGACGCGGACCTATAGTTTTGTCAGCGTGCGGCTTGCCGATACGCCGACGGGCATGACCGAAAACGGCGACGAAGTGCGGGATGTGCTGGTGCAATTGGAAGAACGCGACCGCTATACACTGACCACCGGGACCAGTTTCTCGACCAGTGAAGGGCCCGGCCTGGCGGCCAGTTTGACCCGTCGCAACGCCACCCGGCGCGGTGACACACTGACCGGCGCGATGACCCTGGCAACGCAGGAGCGCTCTTTCACAGTCGACTGGCGTATTCCGAACGTCACGGCATTCGATCGGACTCTGGTCCTGTCTTCTGATGCGACCCGTGAAGAGACTGATGCGTTTGATCGCGAAGCGGTAACGATTTCTGGCACGTTTGAAGTGCGGGCATCGGATCATCTGACCTATGCCCTGGGCGCAGCCAGCGAATTGACCCGCGAGGAAGACGTCTTCGGACAGCGCGACCAGCAAGTGCTCAGTACATCGCTTGGCGTGCGGCTCGATTATGCCGACGATCCGCTCGATGCGACCCGTGGCTGGCGCGTCGATACCCGGGCCGAACCCGGCGTGGTGGCCGGCGATCGTGAAACACAATTCCTGTCACTCAATGGTCAGATCAGCGCTTACCAGCCGCTTGACTCAGACAAGCGCATTATCGCTGCCACACGGGTGCGAAGCGGCGTCGTTTTCGGCGCTGAGCTGTCAGATCTTCCCGTCAGCCGGCGCTTTTTTGCCGGCGGCGGCGGCAGTGCACGCGGGTTCGAGTATCAATCAGTGGGCCCCAAAGACGCTAATGGCACGCCAACGGGTGGGCGCGGCCTGCTCGAGATCTCTGGCGAATTGCGCTGGCGCCGTGATGGGCCTCTCGGTTTTGTTGCCTTCCTCGACGGCGCCAATGTCAGCGCTGATCAGGGCGTCGACTTCGAGGGTATCCGCTATTCAGCTGGCCTCGGCCTGCGCTATGATACACTGGTTGGTCCGATACGATTTGACCTCGCCACACCCATCGCCCCTGAGCAGGGCGACGACCCGGTTCAGGTCTATGTCAGTATTGGGCAGGCCTTCTAATGACCTGGCGCTGGCCATCCCCCCGGGCATTGCGTCGAACCGCTTTTGGCCTTGTCGCCGCATTGCTAGCTGGCGTGATTTTACTGCGACTTCTCGCTATGACACCAATGGCCCGAGGCATGGTCGAAACCCGGCTCGAGGCGATGACCATTCGCGGTCAATCCGTCGAGCTGGAGGGGCTCAAGGGTGACGTGTTGGGGCGTATGTCTGCGGCTTCGCTTTCTGTGCGGGACACAGACGGCGTTTGGGCCAAGGCCGAAAATATTGAATTGTCCTGGGGCCCGCTCGGACTGCTATCCGGGCATCTTGACGTGAAAGAAATATCGTCGACCGCGCTGACAATTTCACGGCGCCCAAGCCTCGTGCCTGGATCTGGTGGAGGTGGCGGAAGTTTTCTCCAACGATACACGCTGCAATCCCTGGACGTGCCGGTGCTTTCTCTATCTCAAGGCGTGGCTGGGCCGGCGCAATCATACGCGCTCACGGGCGGACTGGAAGCTGGCGGACGCCAGGGCAAAGCAGTTTTTGACCTGTCACCGACTGGCGGACGCGGTGATCGCGCGCGGGTAGACCTGGCCTGGGGCGGCGAACTTCCATTGATCGGGCAAGTTGAGATAAACGGCGCCCCGGGCGGCCTGATTGCGACGATATTGAAGGCACCCGAACAAGCAGGCATCTTTGCCTCGCTCGAAGCATCGGGCACACTTATGGATTGGCAGCTCACAGCGGACGCGGCAATCGGCGAACAATCCGTCCTCGATCTGGACGCGTCGCGATTGGATACTGGTTATGCGGTTCAAGGCCAGCTTGATCTGGTGCAACTGGGTCAACTCACCGCGCTCAAGGTTCAGCTCGGTGATCAGGTTACGTTTCGCGGCACTTTGGATGCGCAAAACCGGCTTTCGGGCGAAATCAATGCCGAAACGATTACGGCATCCTTCTCCGGCCTGGTTCGGCCTGCGGACGAGCGCTTCAGCATCGAGGATCTCAAGCTCGAAGCGTCAGGTGTGAATGCTGGCGCACTAACAGGTCAAACCGGTCTCGATGTCGCGGCATTTACGGCAGCCGGGACACTCATTCTGTCTCCCGGCCAGAACAGTTTTGACGGCGAGTTTGGCACCGCCCGTCTTGCTTATCGCAGCTACGCCAGCACCGGGCTGACAGCGCGCGGGACCCTTGCCATGGACGCAGGCGCCTTATCGACGAATGCGATAATCGAGACAGATCGAATTCGCGGCTTGCCCGGTCGCCTGCAACAAATCCTGGGGCGTGACGCGCGTCTCGATCTCACGGCCAATCTTGAACGCGCCAGCCAAGATTTTCGCATCGACACGTTCACGTTAACAGCCCGTCAGGCAAACGTAACCGGTTCAGGACGCTTCAGACCCGGCGGCGCGATCGCCTTGAGCGGCAACATCGCGTTTCAGGACAGCGCGCCAATCCAGCGGTTCGCCGGAACCTGGTCCGTCGAGGGCACCAATCTGAACACCGCTCTGATCAGCCTAAAAGGCGCTGTGGCAGCCGATCAAAGCATTGCTGCCCTGCCGCAACTGATTGGCAGTGACGGCCAAATCAGTCTGGTATTGCGGCGCGAGCAAGAAGACCTCGTGCTACAAAACGCAGCGCTGCAATCCTCACAGATCCAGGCCAACGCACGAGGCTCAATCAGACAAGGTCGATTGGCGATCAGCGGCGACCTTGTCGCGCCAGAACTCACCCAATCGACCGCCACGCTGAGCGATATCACCGCGCAGTTTGATCTGACCGGACCGGTACAATCGCCAAGCTTGGCGCTAACCGCATCGGCATCAGATTTGGTTGCTCAGGGGCGAGAGATTCTGGCGCCGCATGTGACAGGACGGATCGACCTATCCGGCGACACGGCATTTTCCTGGCGCGCCAAAGCGACTTATCTGGCGACCCCACTCACGATAGAGGTCGATGGCGCCAGACGCGCTGGGCTGGTCGAGCTGACCCGCATCGACGCGGACTGGGCAGACTTGCAAGCGAGCGGCGCGGCCGGACTTAATCCGTCTAATCCGCGGGCGTCCACGATTGACCTCAGTGTCACAGGATCGCCGCCCACGCTTGGTCATGTCGATGCAAAAATCTCGTATAGAGACGAAACGCTCAACAGCACAGTGATGCTCAAAGACGCCACCTTTGGACCGATTAGTCTCAGTCATAGCGAGATCGATCTACGTGGATCATGGCCGCAATTTTCCGGTTCGCTCAACTATGAGGCGGACCTTCCAGTACTGGGCGAAGTCCGTCCAGTATCCGGGACACACGGTCTCTCTCTCAACGCTGAGAGCCGGGACATCACGCTTGATGGCGGCTTGACCCTTGCCGGTCAGGCCTTCACTTTCACCACGCCACTAAGGGTCAGTCTTAGCCCTGAACTCGAAATCACCGCGCAAGTGGAAGCTTTTGACGGCAATATTGACCTGGCCTTGAAGCCCCTCTCGAACACAGCTTCGAATCTCACTCTGACCGATCTCGATTTGCAAAAATTCGGCCCTCTTATCAACCGGCCGGCTTTGCGCGGGACCGTCAACGGATCCGCAGAAATCGCCTTGGTAGATGAGCAGCTGAATGGATCGATCAACGCGTCGATTGCTGACCTGGCGCGCGGCATGCCAGATGCGCCAAGCGCCGATGTGCGGTTTACCGCCGTCGTCAACGCGGATCAACTCGACGCCACCTTGCGAACGTCAGACTCTGATCAATCCGTAAATTTCACGGCGCAACTGAGTGCGCCACTGATCCATCAAGGAACGCTGTTCTCGATCCGCCCTGCCCCCGGCGCTGCTATTCCGGTCAGCATTAAAGGCGAGGGATCCATCACGCCCTTATGGGCGCTGGCGGCTCCGACCGATTTGCGCCTGAACGGCAATTTGTCGCTCGACATCAATAATGGCGACGGCAGGCATTGGCGGTTCCAGGGTCCTATCACACTTGAGAATGGTGAATTTGAGGACGGCATTACCGGCCTGGACCTGAGAGAAATCCAAGTGGTCACGGCGTTACGCCCTGATGGCATCGACGTCGAATCGGCAACCGCGCGCGGCCGAAACAGTGGGCGTATCGAAGCCTCGGGTCTGTATGGCTTTGACGGAAATGGGTCAGTCGCCTTGCAACTCCGTAGTCTGAATGCGTTCAAGCGATCAGACGTGTCGGCAACGGTATCAGGACGGGCGGAAATCGAGCGCCGGAATCGCCGCACGCAAATCTCTGGCGACCTCGAAATTGACCAGGCCCGCGTCAATCTCGAAAACCTTCCAGGCGCCGGCTACAAGACTATGAACGTTGTTTTCGCTGACGAAGTGGGCGAGGACACCGATCGGACGCCCGTGCGCGAAGCGATTGTTCTGGATCTGGATATCTCCGCAGCGCGCCGCATCTTTGTCGTCGGATCCGGGGTCGATACCGAATGGGGATTGAATGTTCGCGTTACCGGGTCGCCAGGACGCCCAAGCCTGATGGGGCGCGCGAACCTCGTTCGCGGCGAAGCCGATTTGCTCAGTCGCCGGTTCGGGTTCTCGGAAGGCCTCGTGCAATTTGTCGGCGCGCCATCCCAGACGGAGATACTTCTGCGCGGGGACCGAACCAGCAACGACATCACCTCCTCGATCACGCTGTCCGGTACGATGAGTGATCCGGAAATCACGCTCAGCGCGGACCCTTCTCTACCGGATGATGAAATCCTGGCGCGGGCTCTGTTCGGACGATCGCCAAGTGAGCTCAGCCCCTTGCAAGCGGCCCAACTTGCCGGTGCAGCGGCGCAACTTGCAAGCGGCGATGCCTTAAACCTGGTCGGCCAGTTGCAAGAAGCAACCGGACTCGACCGGCTGGATTTCGGCCTCAATGAAGACGGCGCAGCAACCCTCTCAGCAGGCAAGTACATTGCCGAGGACGTGTATCTGGAAATTGAAACAGGCGGCACGGGCGCCCCAGGTGTGGCGCTTGAGTGGACGCCGCTAGAGAATGTTTCAGTCGACGCAGAAGTTGACCCGGAACTCGGGCCAAAAGTTGCGATTCAATGGAAGCGCGATTTTGATCGCCTGCCAGGCGAGCCAAAATCAGATTGATCTGATTGGCAATGCCCTGTCTCATGGAATTCAATGGGCATGAAGGGCAACAGACATGACATCATCACCTAGCGTTCTGATCGGACGGTTTTTGCTTGGTCTGTATTTTCTGGTTCCTGGGATTATGAAATTTGCGGATCAGGCTGGCACGCTGGACTATATGCAAAGCCACGCAATTGGCTTCACATTGCCACTGCTCTGGATCTCGGGTCTGACCAATATTATCGGCGGCCTGTTGCTGATCCTTGGCCGTCACGTCAAGCTCGTGGCGTTTGGTTTTGTCGCCTATATTCTGATCGTCAATTTCATGTTGCACGACTTTTGGACCATGAGCGGCGATGCAGCATTGCGGGAAACACAAAACTTCATCAAAAACCTCGGAATTCTCGCCGGCTTGCTCGTGCTCGCCGGTGTCTCACCCCAGCGGTCTTTGACGCTAAAGAACTGGTGGCGGAGCGATAAAGCTGTTCTGGCGCATCAACTATAAATAATCTAAGCGCTTAGATGAAATGATCCGAGTATTGCGAAAACTCAAGAGAATGCTTCGCATTGACTCACCGGACGAAACAAACAGGGCGCTGCTTAGTTGTTCGTGCTAATCGTTTTTTTAGGTTGCGAAATATTTTTATAAACAGATCTTGAATACGGAATTTCTCATACCGATATTCGATAAGAGAAAGGAACCGAGGGCATGGCAGGGTCACTCATCGAGCGGCTAAAAAATCGAATTCGAGACAACCTACTAGACTTTCTGGAAGCCGAGCCTGACAGCGAAGCTCCGTCTCTCGAAAACATGTCTTCCTCCGAAATCATCAGCCGCCTCAAACTGCGCCTCGGGACACTAGAAGCCGAACAGTACCGTTTGCGACAAATGCTGAACAGCGATGTCGAGCAAAGCAGCCTGGAGGCACGCGCCAGCGCCGCGATTGATGCCGGTGATGACCGGCTAGCACGCGAGATTCTGCGTCTGAAAGTCGATCAGACGGCACTTTTGTCTGACGCAGCTCGCAAAGTCAGCGACCTCGATCTCGAGGCTGAAGACTTGCAATCCCTGATCGCTCTGATCGAGCAGGAAGATGGCGATGTCGACGCCAAGCTCGAGGCGCGTTTAGCAAAATATGACGCGGTGAGCGACACCCCGCCAGCGAATACAGAGAAAGGTTAAACCACATGGATCTGTTCGATCCCGCATTGCTCCCGTTTACCGCTGCACTGATCGTGCTCGGATTGATCGCGGCTTTGGAACTGGTCGGGCTGCTATTCGGCGTGGCGTTTTCCAGCCTGGTCGATAGCGCCTTGCCTGAGATCGAGCTGGATGCGGACGCAGACTTTGAAATGGATGCCGAGCTGGGCGGCGACGGCGCCCCCCTCGACATTGACGGCCCGGATATGCCGGACATGCCAACTGCCGGCCCTCTGAGCCAGCTATTATCATGGTTGTGCGTCGGGAAAGTCCCGGTGTTGATCCTGCTCGCAGCGTTCCTGCTCGGCTTCGGCCTGACCGGCCTGGTCGTCCAGGAGACAGCTCAAAACCTGATCGGCATTTACCTCTGGCCAATCCTGGTCGTTGTCCCAGCCTTTATGGCGGCGCTGCCAACGACCCGCTATCTCGGTCTGAGCATCGCCAAAATGATGCCAAAAGAAGAAACAGACGCTGTCTCACGAAACTCTTTTGTCGGCGCCGTCGCGACCATCATCCGAGGCGAAGCTGAACAAGGCAAACCGGCTGAAGCGAAGCTGCGAGATGTGAAGGGGACCACGCATTACATTCTGGTTGAGCCGGATCAACCTGGCGTAAAATTTGCTCAAGGAAACGAGGTTTTATTAGTCAAAAAATCGGGCTCAATTTTCCAAGCAGTCATTAATACAAATCCAGTACTTGCAAAATCATAAAAGAAGGACGCATTATGAACTCTTTATTTGAACTCCCCATTATCCTCGCTGTATCCGCGTTCGCCTTTCTGCTAATTTGCGGTATGGTGTTCGCCCGGCTTTATCGGCGCTCATCAAAAGAAGTGTCCTTTGTTAGAACCGGGTTTGGCGGTCAGAAAGTCATCATGAATGGCGGCGCTCTCGTCTTCCCCATCTTGCACGAAATTATCCCGGTCAACATGAACACGCTGCGTCTGGAAGTGCGCCGTCATGCCGAACAAGCTCTGATCACCCGCGACCGGATGCGGGTTGATGTCCAGGCTGAATTCTATGTCCGCGTACAACCAACCGCCGACGCGATCGCGAATGCCGCCCAAACCCTCGGTCAACGCACAATGCGCCCGCAGGATCTGAAAGAGCTGGTTGAAGGCAAATTCGTTGACGCCCTGCGCGCCGTGGCTGCCGAAATGGCCATGGAGGAGTTGCACGAACAGCGCGTGAATTTCGTCCAGAAAGTTCAGGCGGCAGTCTCTGAAGACATTCTCAAAAACGGTCTTGAGCTGGAATCCGTTTCGCTTACAGGGCTCGATCAGACATCAAAAGAATTCTTCAATCCTGACAACGCGTTTGACGCTGAAGGCCTGACCAAGCTGACAGAAGAAATCGAAGCCCGCCGCAAAAAACGTAATGATATTGAGCAGGAAACCGAAGTTCAGATTCAGCGCAAGAATCTTGACGCAGAACAACAGCGTCTGGAAATCTTCCGGGACGGCGAATATGCCCGTCTGCAGCAG
>CAYGUD010000029.1:2243-14421 GCA_964352865.1 uncultured Hyphomonas sp. | reverse complement strand
CTGTCGCTCTCGATCGCGTTTTTGCTACTGCTGGACCGGAAAGTCTGGGCTGCAGTGATGATGCGCAAAGGCCCGAATGTGGTTGGCCCGTTCGGCCTGATGCAGAGCTTTGCTGATTTCGGGAAATTCCTGCTCAAAGAGATTATTATTCCGGCGGGGGCGAACAAGACGGTCTTCCTGCTCGCCCCGATCCTGACCCTGACGCTGGCATTCGCCGCCTGGGCAGCGATTCCAGTTGCACCGGGCTGGGTGATTTCAGACTTGAATGTCGGGATCTTGTACTTGTTCGCGATTTCGTCGCTCGGCGTCTATGGCATCATTATGGGCGGCTGGGCCTCGAATTCGAAATATCCGTTCCTGGGATCGCTGCGCAGTGCGGCGCAAATGGTCTCTTATGAAGTCTCCATTGGCCTGATCATTGTCACCGTCATTTTGCTGGCAGGATCGATGAACCTGTCCGAGATCGTGAATGCTCAGGATGGCGGCATACTGACGTGGCACTTGTTCACGGTGGAACACATCCTGGTCTGGCCAGTTATGGTCGTCGCGTTCGTGATGTTCTTTGTTTCAGCGCTCGCGGAAACCAATCGCCCGCCCTTCGATTTGCCTGAAGCTGAATCCGAACTGGTTGCAGGGTATCAGGTTGAGTATTCGGCGACGCCTTATCTCCTCTTCATGTTCGGCGAGTATCTGAATATCGTTCTGATGTGCGCGATGATGGCGATCTTGTTCCTGGGCGGCTGGCATGGCCCGATCCCAATGGGTGCGGACTTCCTGAATATGTTCCCGGCCTGGATCGTCAATCTCGGGCACCTGGCCTGGTTCATGGCGAAGCTTGTTTTCTTCTTCTTCCTGTTCGCGCTCGTGAAAGCGGTCGTGCCGCGCTATCGCTATGACCAGCTGATGCGCCTTGGATGGAAGATCTTCCTGCCAACAGCGCTCGCCGCCGTGGTGATTGTTGGCGGATATGTCGTATATGCAGGAGTTCAAGCATGAGCCTGATCCAAACTGTTCGTGGCGCTTTGTTGACAGATTTCCTGTCAGCTATGGGGCTTGGTATTCGCGAAATGTTTCGCCGCAAGGCGACGGTGAATTACCCGTTTGAGAAAAACCCGCTCAGCCCACGTTTTCGCGGTGAACATGCCTTGCGCAGGTACCCTAATGGCGAAGAGCGCTGCATTGCCTGTAAGCTGTGCGAAGCGATTTGTCCGGCGCAGGCAATTACGATTGAAGCCGAACCTCGCGAAGACGGCTCCCGGCGTACGACGCGCTATGACATCGACATGGTGAAATGCATCTATTGTGGGTTCTGCCAGGAAGCGTGCCCGGTGGACGCAATTGTCGAAGGGCCGAATTTCGAATTCGCCACAGAGACGCGCGAAGAGCTTTACTATGACAAGGACAAACTTCTGGCGAATGGCGATCGCTGGGAACGTTTGATCGCAAAGAATTTGGAACTGGACGCACCGTACCGGTAGCGTTCGCAATTGAGGGGCGGATGTCCGCCAGAAGGGATTTGGGGGTTCAACAGTGGAACTGATAGCCTTCTATATATTCGCGGCCATTGTGACCGTGTCCGCTCTGGCTGTGATCATGGCCAAGAACCCGGTGCATTCGGTACTCTGGTTAATCCTGACATTCTTCACAGCCGCCGGCATATTCGTTCTGATTGGTGCGGAATTCCTCGCCATGCTGCTGGTCGTTGTTTATGTCGGCGCCGTCGCCGTGTTGTTCCTGTTTGTCGTGATGATGCTTGATGTTGACTTCGTGGAGTTGAAACAAGGCACGCTCAGATATTGGCCATTTGCGGCTCTGATTGGCGTTGCCTTTATCGCAGAGATTGCGCTGGCGAGTTTCGCACACGGAAGCGGTAATATGGCGGCGTTTGATGCTTCACCTGGCGCGGACACCAATACCGAAGCCATCGGCCAGGTCATGTACACCGACTATTTCCTGCTTTTCCAGATGGCGGGATTAATCCTGCTCGTGGCGATGATTGGTGCGATTGTGCTGACCCTTCGAGAGCGTCCTGGCGTAAAACGCCAGAATATCGCGGCTCAGACGTCGCGTCGCCGGGAAGACGCGATTGAAAAAGTTGCTGTTGAACCAGGGAAGGGCATCTAGTCATGGATCTGACCATCAACCACTTCCTGACACTGTCGGCGATCCTGTTCACGATTGGTGTTGTCGGCATTTTTGTGAACCGTAAGAACATCATCGTGATCCTTATGGCGATCGAACTGATCCTACTGTCGGTGAATATCAATCTGGTCGCGTTTTCAGTCTATTCGGGCACCATTGAAGGGCAGATTTTCGCCATGCTGGTGCTGACTGTGGCTGCTGCTGAAGCCGCTGTGGGGCTCGCCATTCTCGTCGTTTACTTCCGCAATCGCGGAGACATTGCGGTCGAGAGCGTCGACCTGATGAAGGGGTAAGGGAACGGTTATGCTAACAGACCAGTTTATCCAGTTTATCGTTCTCGGACCGGGGCTTGCAGCACTGATCGCGGGCCTGTTCCAGCGATTTATCGGTGATCGCGGCGCCATGGTGGTGACGACGTCAACGGTCGCATTGGCGGGACTGTTATCACTGTATCAGCTTTTCGTTTACGCCGCTGGCATCGGCGGTGACGGGCATGTCGAGCATGCTTCGCTGGCGGCCGACACAGGCGGCGCAACAAGCTATGTCGGTCAGCACATCATCAAACTCTTCACCTGGATGGAGGTCGGTCAATTCAAAGCCGATTGGGCTATTCGCGTCGATGCCATGTCGATTGTCATGATGGCCGTCATTACCAGCGTTTCTGGGCTCGTTCACATATATAGCTGGGGCTATATGGAAGACGATCCGCACAAAGCGCGCTTCTTCGCCTATCTGTCTCTGTTTACGTTCGCGATGTTGATGCTGGTCACAGCAGACAATTTCATTCAGCTTTTCTTTGGCTGGGAAGGCGTTGGTCTGGCGTCTTACTTGCTGATTGGGTTCTGGTATCACAAGGACGCGCCAAACGACGCGGCGATCAAAGCGTTCGTCACCAATCGCGTTGGCGATTTCGGTTTGGCCCTTGGTATCATGGCTGTGTTCCTGGTCTTCGGATCTGTCGAGTTTGGACCGGTCCTCACCGCAATTAAGGAAAATGCTGAAGTCGTACCGCTAGCGCTCGCTGAGGCCGGGCAGGTGCGTGATGTTATCGTACCCTTCCTGCACTGGGATATTCCGGCTCTGGAATTGATTGGCGTCTTGCTCTTCATCGGAGCCATGGGGAAATCCGCACAATTCTTCCTGCATGTCTGGTTGCCAGACGCGATGGAAGGTCCAACACCGGTTTCCGCGCTAATCCACGCTGCGACAATGGTTACGGCTGGCGTCTACCTCGTCTGTCTGGTTTCACCGATTTATGAGTACGCGCCTTTTGCGGCATCGATGATCGCTCTGGTCGGTGCCGTTACCGCGCTATACGCCGCCACCGTCGGGATGGCCCAGAATGATATCAAACGCGTCATCGCCTATTCGACCTGTTCGCAGCTCGGCTATATGTTCTTTGCAGCGGGGATCGGTGCGTACGAAGCGGCGATGTTCCACTTGTTCACGCACGCCTTTTTCAAAGCATTGCTGTTCTTGGGCGCAGGTGCGGTTATTCACGGCGCCCACCACGAACAGGATATGCGCAATATGGGCGGGTTTGCGCGCTACATGCCGCTGACTTATGGCGCGATGCTGATCGGAACAGTTGCAATTATCGGACTTGGCTTGCCACATGTCTGGGGTCTGTCCGGATTCTTTTCGAAAGATGCGATTATTGAGACCACTTTTGCTGCCGGTATGAATGGCGTTCCATTTGCACAATTGGCGTTCTGGTTTGGTATCGTTGCTGCCTTGCTAACCAGCTTCTATTCCTGGCGCCTGATTTATATGACGTTCCACGGGCCGCGCGCTGAGCCGCATCACGATGAAGCGCATGCAGATCACGATGATGGCCATGACCACCATCATGGAGATCCGCACGAGTCGCCAATGGTCATGCTGATCCCGCTCGGACTTTTGAGCGTTGGCGCGATATTCGCTGGCTGGTATTTCTATGACGCCTTTGTCGGACATGACTTCAAGGCATTCTGGGATGGTGCGATTTACACGGCGAGCGAGAACACCGTTCTCAAGGACAAGTACAATGTCCCGGAATGGATTTTCTGGGCCCCATTGGCCGTCACCGTGACGGGCTTTGTCATCGCCACATTTACCTATTTGTTCAATCGCGGGATCGGCGAAAAAATCGCTGCCAATGGCGGGCCTCTGCACGGATTGTTCGCCAATAAATGGTACTTTGACGAACTCTATAATGCGACCCTGATCCGCGGCTCTGCCTGGCTTGGCGACATGTTCAAAACAGGCGACAAAAAAGTCGTCGATGGGGTTGGGCCAGATGGCATAGCGTCGCTCGTTCGCTGGAGTTCGCGTCGGTTATCAGCCATGCACACCGGTTATCTTTATCATTATGCGTTCGTGATCATCGGAGCGGCTCTGGTCTTCGGCGCAATCCTCTTCTGGCGCAGCGGAGGCGCGGGCTAATGGACTTCCCAATTCTCTCTGCGGTGACTTTTACACCGCTGGCGGGTGCCATCCTCATCCTGCTGATCAAGGCGCTTACCGGGCCTCAAACGCGGCCGGATGGCAGCGAAGACGGCCGCGTGCTTTATGCCGGCCTGATGTTCAGCGTCGCGACCTTTGTCGGCTCGATCATCATGTTCCTGAGTTTCGATCTGGGCGGAAGCGGATACCAGTTGGTTGAAGAGGTCGATTGGTTTGCTGGAATCAAATACAAAATGGGCGTCGACGGAATGTCGCTATTGCTCATTCTGTTGACGACATTGCTGACGCCGATCGCGCTGATTGCCAGCATAGGGTCGGTCAAGCATCGTCTCACCGAATATGTCGTGGCATTCCTGGTACTAGAGACTTTCATGATCGGCGTGTTCTGCGCGCTCGACCTCGTCGTGTTCTACGTCTTCTTCGAAGCCGGCCTCATTCCGATGTTTATCATCATTGGCGTATGGGGCGGTGTTGATCGGATTTATGCTGGCTTCAAGTTTTTCCTCTACACGCTGCTGGGGTCGCTCTTCATGCTCGCGGCTGTGGTCTATATGTATCTCACGGCCGGGACGTCTGACGTTGCTGTGCTGGAGCAGTTCGAATTCGCCAAAGGCGCGCAGACCTGGCTCTGGTTAGCCTTTTTCGCTTCTTTCGCTGTGAAGCTTCCGATGTGGCCTGTGCACACCTGGCTTCCTGATGCACACGTCCAGGCGCCAACGGCTGGTTCGGTCATTCTGGCGGGCATTTTGTTGAAAATGGGTGGCTATGGCTTCTTACGATTCAGCCTTCCAATGTTCCCGGATGCTAGTGAGATGTTCCAACCGTTCGTCTTCACGATCTCAGTGATCGCGATTGTCTACGCCTCTCTCGTGGCGTGGCGTCAGACGGATATGAAAAAGCTCATCGCTTATTCCTCGGTCGCGCATATGGGGTTTGTCACGCTGGGTATCTTCTCGTTCACTGAAATTGGTGTTCAAGGGGCCGTCTTCCAGATGCTTAGCCACGGTCTGATTTCAGGCGCGCTGTTCCTGCTTGTCGGGGTCGTTTACGATCGAATGCATACACGCGATATAGCAGCCTATGGCGGTCTGGTTCATCGCATGCCGATTTATGCGACGCTGTTCATGCTCTTCACGATGGCCAATGTCGGCTTGCCAGGCACCAGCGGCTTCGTCGGAGAAATTTTGACCATGGTCGGCGCTTTCCAGGCCAATACATGGGCCGCTGCGGGTGCTGCGCTCGGTGTGATTTTCTCAGCCGTATACATGCTGACGCTCTACCGTCGGACCGTTTTCGGCGAAATTACCAATCCCAAGCTTGAAGATATTCAGGACGTCAACGTGAAGGAGCTGATCTGCCTCATTCCATTGGCGATCGGGACTATTCTGCTGGGTATTTTGCCCAATCTCATTTTTGATATCACGCGTGAGTCTTCGCTCAATGCGCTTGCCCAGATGGCCGGAGGATAAGCCTCATGTTCGATCTAGAAGCCATTCTGACAACTATAGCGCCAGAGCTATTACTCGCAGGTGCTGGCCTGCTTGGAGTTACCATCGGTGCCTTGTTTGGCGATCGGTTTAACGGCTTTTCGTTTAAAGTCGGGGCACTGGCGCTGTTCGCAGCTGCAGGTCTTGCCGCCTTATATTGGGAAGGCGGACGCGCGTTTGACGGCCTGGTTGAAACCACCAGCTTTGCAAACTTTGCGAAAGTCGTGAGCTTCATTTGCGGCGGCATTGCCTTGCTGATGGCGGAAGGATTCCTGCGCCGTCACGGCACAATCCGCTACGAATATTCGCTGCTGGTGATTTTTGCATCACTCGGCATGGGCATCATCCTGTCATCGGCGAATTTCATGACGCTCTATCTCGGCGTTGAGACACTCAGCCTGTCCTCTTATGTGTTGGCGTCATTCCACCGAGACAGCCCACGTTCGGCTGAAGCTGGTTTGAAATACTTCGTTCTGGGCGCGCTCGCCTCTGGCTTGCTGCTTTACGGCATTTCACTGGTCTACGGATTTGCTGGCGGCACGAGTTATGAAATTGTTGCCGAGACAGATGCCAGCCTTGGCTTCATGTTCGGCATGGTTCTGATGATCACTGGATTGGCCTTCAAAGTATCCGCTGCGCCAATGCATGTCTGGACGCCGGACGTCTATGAAGGCGCGCCAAGCCCAGTTGTTGCCTTCTTTGCGACAGCGCCAAAAATGGCCAGCATGGTGGTATTTGCGATCATCATGTTCACAGCGTTCCCGCAGGCTATGGCAGTC
Source organism: uncultured Hyphomonas sp. (assembly GCA_964352865.1). GTDB lineage: Bacteria > Pseudomonadota > Alphaproteobacteria > Caulobacterales > Hyphomonadaceae > Henriciella. Next base: position 7,568 of record CAYGUD010000029.1, on the reverse strand, counting down.
GATAACTGGCAACTCATCATTGGCATCATCGCTGCAGCGTCGATGTTGATTGGGGCGTTCGGGGCGCTGCCGCAGAACAATTTGAAGCGTCTGCTTGGCTACTCTTCCGTGGCCAATATGGGGTATGCGCTCGTCGCCGTCGCGGCTGGCATCCAGTATGGTGCGGGGTCGCTTCTGATCTTTATGACCGCTTATGTGATTGCCTCGCTCGGCTTGTTTGGCGGCGTTCTCTCAATGCGCCGTGAAGGCGGAATGGTCGAGAATATCGATGAGCTGGCCGGTCTTATTCGGCGTCAACCTGGGCTTGCAAGTGCGCTGACTGTCCTGCTGGTTTCTGTATCCGGTTTCCCGCTGGCCTTCGGCTTTCTCGGAAAATTAGCAGTTATTGAAGCGGGTTGGGATGCGGGCCTGATGCCTTTGATCATGATCCTTGTGATCAGCTCTGTCGTGGCGATGTATTATTATTTGCGGATCGTCAAAGTCATGTGGTTTGATGAGCAAGCTGAAGACTTTGAGCCGGTTGATGGCTGGGTCACGACGACGGTCTACCTGACGGCGATTGTCAGTGTTGGGCTTCTGGTTTTCGTCAGTCCGCTCAGTGAGCTGGCAGCATCAGCGGCCGCGAGCCTGATCTCGTGATCCAAACTGCGCCAGTTTACTGGTATGATGAAATTGACAGCACGAGCGAAGAAGCCAAACGCCGCGCGCGGGGTGGAGACACCACGCCTGTATGGATCGCGGCACGTCGTCAAATGTCAGGCAAAGGTCGTCTGGGGCGCGCCTGGGTGTCGCCAGATGGCAACCTGTTTACGACTGTATTGTTTCCAGAGCCTGGCGGCCTCGCTATTGCCGCCCGAATACCGTTTGCCGCAGCACTGGCCGTCCGCGATGTCTGTGAAGCAGCGGTTCCCGGATTAGGGTCGCTGTTAAAGTGGCCCAATGATGTTCGAATAGATCGGAAAAAAATTAGCGGTATTCTGACTGAATCTGGTGAGACGAATGGTGTGGTTTGGATTGCCCTTGGTATGGGCGTGAACGTCCAGCACAATCCGGACGGGGTTAGCCAGGAAGCGACGTCGCTTGTCCAGGAAGGCGCAAGCCAGGCCTTGTCGCCAGACTTGCTGCTCGGAGATCTTCGGCAGGCAACCCAGGCCCGAATAGAGCAAGCGCGATCTGATTTTTCAGGATTGCTGGACGATTGGTTACAGGTCGCGGAAGGACGGGGTCAATTGGTTCAGGCGGGGCCTGTGCAGGATCGTATTGAAGGCGTATTTGAAGGTTTGGCTGAAGATGGTGGTCTCATCCTGAGATTGCCGGATGGTGCGCAGCGCACCATAAGGGCTGGTGACGTAGAATTAGTGAAGCGAGTGAGCTGATGCTTTTGGTAATTGATGTCGGCAACACCAATACGGTGTTTGCCCTGCATGACGGTACGAACTGGGTCTCTAGCTGGCGCAGTTCGACTGATGCAACACGCACTGCTGATGACTATGCTGTCTGGCTGGGCACACTGATGCGTATGGAGGGCCTGGAGCTGTCGGCGATTGATGGCTGCATCATTTCATCCGTTGTGCCACAAGCAAAGTTCAACTTCCGCAATCTGTCGCGTCGATATTTCGACGATGAGCCGATTTTTGTGGGTGATCCGACGACCAAGCTCGGTGTGCCGATCCGCATACGTCGGCCTGAGCAAGTCGGTGCGGACCGTCTTGTCGCGGCGATTGGGGCACATCAACTTTATAAAGGCGCAAAACTGGTTATTGATAGCGGGACAGCAACGACTTTTGACCTTGTTGGACCCGATGGCGGGTTCGAAGGCGGGATCATTTCGCCGGGGATCAATCTCTCAATGCGCGCCTTGCACGATGCTGCAGCTCAGTTGCCGCGCATCGCCATTCAGAAACCCCCTCAGGTGATTGGCCAGGATACGGTTTCGGCGATGCAATCGGGTGTGTTCTGGGGCTATGTTGATCTGATTGATGGCCTGGTAAATCGGGTGAAGAGTGAATATTCAGCGCCGCTTTCGGTGATTGCGACGGGTGGGGTCGCGTCTCTGTTTGAAGGCGCAAGTGATACAATTGATCATTTCGATCAGAGTTTGATGGAGGTTGGCCTGCTTGAGGTCTATCGCCGGAACAAGAAAGATTAAGCGGGGCATATGACCAAAAATAGCGAAGCCGAACTCGTCTTCCTGCCGCTTGGCGGATGCGGCGAAATCGGAATGAATTTGAACGCTTATGGCTATGGCCCTGAGCATGACCGGCGCTGGATCATTATTGATGTGGGGGTCACCTTTGGCGGAGACGACACGCCAGGGATTGATCTGATCACGCCGGATCCGACATTCTTTGAGGATCAGGGCGACAGGATTGACGCGATCTTTTTGACCCATGCACATGAAGACCATATCGGCGCAATCGGTCTGATACTGCCGCGCCTAAAGACCCGCGCGCCCATCTATGCCACGCCGTTTACAGCCCATCTGGCGCAGGCCAAACTCATCGAGCGCGGGCAGAAATCTGTCAGCATTGATGTCCTGCCGCTCGGGGCGGAAGTGGAAGCCGGCCCGTTCAAGGTTCGATACATCACACTAACGCATTCGATCCCAGAGCCGAACGCGCTGTCGCTTGAGACACCGCTCGGCACCATCCTTCACACCGGAGACTGGAAGATCGACCCGGATCCGCAATTAGGCGAGAGCACGGACATCGACTCGCTCATCGCCCTCGGCGATCAGGGCGTTCTGGCCATGGTTTGCGACAGTACGAATGTATTTGTCGAAGGCGAAAGCGGGTCTGAAGGCGTGGTGCGTGAAAATCTGATCGAATTGATCGGGGGACTGACGGGCCGTGTCGCTGTGACCACGTTTGCGTCAAATGTCGCTCGAGTGGCCAGTGTTATAGAAGCGGCGCGGCAGGCTGGTCGAAGTGTATGCCTGGTTGGGCGAAGTATGCACAAAATCACTGATGCCGCCGTCGCGACTGGGGTGATTGCAGATCTCCCAGATCTGATTAGCGAAGATCAGGCCGGCAGTCTGCCTGACGACAACTTATTATTCCTGTGCACAGGATCACAAGGTGAAGAGCGTGCCGCGCTGGGGCGTATCTCGCGAAATGATCACCGGCATATCAGTCTCGGCGATGGTGATACGGTGATCTTTTCAAGCCGGGTTATCCCAGGCAATGAAAAAGGCATCTATGAGATGCAAAACGCGCTCGCCGAAAAAGGCGTTCGTATCATCACAGACAAAATGACCGATGAACCGATCCACGTATCAGGACACCCCGCGCGCGACGAGTTGCGGCAGATGTATCAGTGGGTCAGACCAAAAATCTCGGTACCCGTACATGGTGAACGTCGCCACATTGTCGAACACGCGGCCTTTGCTAAGAGTTTACAAGTCAGTCAGGCAGTCACGCCTCGTAACGGCGATCTGATCAAGCTCGCGCCCGGGCCCGCAAAGATCATTGATACCGTTCCGAACGGCCGCATGTATCTCGATGGCAATCGCTTGGTGCCAGCCGAAAGCGAAGGCATTCGCGAGCGCCGGGCGCTCTCCAATTGGGGCTATGTCAGCGTTGCGATCGCGATTGATGAGAATGGCGATGTGGTCGACGGCCCGCTGCTCGCCGCGCGTGGCTTGTCTGAGCCAGACGGCAGCAATGCTGATGAGAGTCTGATCGACGTTGATGAAGCCGCCGAAGAGGCCATAAACGGCATGAAACGCCGCAAACGTCTAGACGATGAAGACGTCGAACGCGTGCTGGCGCGCGCTGTCAAGAAAGCCTGCGAGCGGACGTTCGGTCGCAAGCCCCTGGTTGATGTCAGTGTGCTAAGGGTCTGAGGCAGGAGATTTCTAATGACCAGTGATTTCAAGATCGGCCCCCTCAACCATGTCGGTGTCGCTGTTCCCGATATTCAATCCGCGTTGGAGACGTATCGGACGCTTTATGGTGCCACAGATATCACCGTTCCATTCGATATGCCGGCGCAGGGCGTCAAAGTCTGTTTCGTAAACCTGCCAAACAGTCAGATCGAACTGATCGAGCCGCTTGATGAGCACAGCCCGATCCACAATTTTATCGAAAATAACCCCCGCGGCGGACAGCACCATATCTGTTTTGAAGTTGAAGATATCAATGAGGCTGTGACTGAAATGAAAACTCGCGGTGCAACTGTGCTCGGTGAACCGAGAATTGGGGCGCATGGGACGATGATTGTGTTCATTCATCCCAAGAATTCAAACGGCGTACTGGTGGAATTGATGGAAACACCCAAAGATGAGCATCACTAGATGGACCCGGTCGGATTTATTGTCGTCTTTATTATCACGTGGTGGCTCAGTTTCTTTTGCGTCCTGCCAATCGGCGTTGAGGGCCAGTTCGAACAAGATGGTGATGTCGTCGAAGGCTCCGAAGAGGGGGCGCCGAAACAGGCAATGATCAAGAAAAAAGCGATCTGGGCAACTGGAGGGGCGATCGTCCTGACTTTGATCGCGCATTTCGCCGTCGTGCCGTGGCTCGCCGCGCAATAGTCTTCCACACCTTAGAGGGCCGTGACGCTGCCTATAGGCTCAGCCGCTCAACAAGTTTGGAGAAAATCTCGACGCCTTCGGCCAGTTGCGCTTTGGCGACAAATTCATTCGGTGTATGGGCTTGGTCGATGGAGCCAGGGCCGCAAATGACAGACGGCATACCAGCCTGATGAAACTGTCCGGCCTCTGTTGCATAGGCCACTGCGCGATTGGCATTGTCGCCGGTCAAAGCGCGAACCAGCGCTTCGGCAGGATTATGCGCGCCAGGTGCCAGCGGAGGAACATCCGTCATCTTTGAAACCTCGACGCCGCATTCAGGGAAACGGCTTTTCAAGACCGTATCCTTTGCCGCAGCGGCGGCCAGAAATGGCTCAAGGATTTCATCTGGATCAAAACCGGGCGGGCACCTCAGATCAAAAGCGAATGTGCATTCCTGCGCCAGAATATTTGTTGCAGTTCCACCGTTCAGGAGACCGATGCTCAAAGTCGGGTAGGGCGGATCAAACGGCGATTGCGGATCGCTATATCCGGCGAGATCTCGTTCGATCTCTCGCAACACGCCCATCAGGTCCACAGCTTCGCCAGTCGCCGATACGCCAAGATGGGGAAGGCTGGAATGCGCGTTCTTTCCAGTCACGGTGACTTCGGTCAGCATAATCCCTTTATGGCCGGACACGACTTGCCACAAAGTCGGCTCACCAACCCAGACCGCATCTGGGCGCGCGCCATGGTCGACCATGGTTTGGATCATTGACGGCGCGCCCTGACACCCGACTTCTTCATCATAGGAG
>CAYGUD010000029.1:0-2233 GCA_964352865.1 uncultured Hyphomonas sp. | reverse complement strand
ATTTCCGCAATTGAAGGCGCAAACGCCAGGCAAAGCGCGATGAAGCCTTTCATGTCGCAAGTCCCGCGTCCGTAGTAGAGCTCCTCTTGCAACTCCAAACTGAAGGGGTCTGTATGCCAGTCCTGCCCATCGACCGGCACGACATCTGTATGCCCGGAAAGCACAAGCCCGCCCGGGACATCCGGCCCAAGCCGCGCCCATAGATTGGTCTTATCGCCAGTGCTGTTCTCGATCCGCTGGCGCGCGGCACCAAGCGGCACAAGCTGCGCCTCAATCCACTCAATCAAATCGAGATTGGAGTTTCGTGATGTGGTGTCAAAGCTGACAAGTTTTTCAAGGATCGCTGTGACAGTCGCTAAATCGCTCATCAATTGCGGTCCTAATCCGTCATGTCAGAATAGGGGTTCTGGCTCGGCAGGATGATATCATTGGCAAGTCCGGCAATCGTCACTTTAGTCTCTGTGATGTCGATATCGTTCTCGGCGATTTGTTTCTCGCCAAATTTGTAAATTGGCGTGTAGTGGCCGCGATCCGCGCCTTCTATATAGGCCTGCGATGCGGCGAGGCTGGTCTTTCGTTTCTCCAGATAAGCGTCCATTGCGGTGTCACCGTAGCGTTTTTTCAGCATCGCTTCTGTCCGCGTCGGAGACAGCACAACCGCTGATGCATTGTTACCGCCGAATCCTTTGGAATTGAGGATCGCAACGTCTAATCCATCTGGGGACGGGGTCTGATGATCGCGGCCAATCTTCAAGCGATCTTGATAGACATCATCGGCCACCGCATCGATGGTTTGAATGCCTGGTAGAATGCCATAAGCAAAGCTTCCCAAAGCTGCCGAAAGCTGGTCACCGCTAGCCGGCGCAATCGTGTGGCCGAGATAGGATTTAACCGCCACGACCGGCCAGTCCTCTATCCCGAATGCGCCGGCCACCTGATCAAAGATCTGCGATTCAGTGACTCGGTTTTGCGGCGTGCTAGAGCCATGCGCGAGTACAAAGCTTCTTTCTCTAACCGCTTCGATACCAGCGACATTGATTGCCGCAGCAGTCGCTTTGGCCATGCTAATATGATTTCCAGGGCCCGGCGCTGTGATCGATTTCTTGGTGCCGTCAGCATCTACGAATACGTCGCTGATCGACCCCAGACACGGCGCACCGAGTTCCATCGCCAGGGCATCATCCATCAAGATAAAATACTGACAGGACTCGCCGATCGTGAACCCGCAATTCTTGCCAAAGGGTCGGCTGGCGCGGCGGTGGTCTACGGTTTCGTCCCCATATGTCTTGATCATGGCATCATCACTGGCCAGAGCGCCCATCGTGCCAAAGCCATCCATCAGTTCCGGACCAATCGGGGCTTCGCTATTGCCGACCATGGCAACGCGAACCTTCCCGGCTTGCAGATCGGATACGGCATGGCGCAGATTGGACAGGAAAGTCGCACAAGCTGCGACTGAACTGCTGGCGATCCCGACATTAGACAGCACATAGGCATTGATGAAATCCGTCGGCATCGAATTGATGCCCATGACCAAAGCTTTGGTGCTAACGCGTTCGCCCTTCATCCGGGCCTGGTGCATGCCGCCATACCCTTCTTTATCCATCTGGCCAAAACCGCTGCTCGAATAGACCCCGACTTCATCAGGGCCAATATGATCCAGCACGGTCTCCCATTCGATGCCCATGGCGCGCAGCGCATCCGTTGCGCCGAACAAGGCCATTTGCAGGCCGCGTGGCTGAAACCTGGAATTGTACAGGTTCGCCATTTCAAATCCGGTCGGCAATTGCCCTGCAGCCTTTATCGGAAAGTCCCTGACATTTTCGAGGCGAACATCGAGCGCGCCATCAACTTGTATGCTGACCTGATCATCATCATGCGGCGTGATCGCCCACGTGTCTGGAACAATTTTCGGAACCTTGTCCTTGGCCATTAGAAAAGAGAATTGCTGATCTTCCGATTCTAGCGTCGCATTTGATTGCCAGTACAATTGGTCGACATCAAAGTGCGACGGCTCGACCCGGCGCACCAGAGTGCCAGCCAGCACAGCGTCGCGAAATCGCTCGGCGACTTCAGACTGGCTGAGTGACTGTTCCGGTGTGTCTCCTGCTGTGGTAGAATATGTTCCGTCATCGGCAGCAGAGACCAATCCCATCATTACGGCCAGCCCAGCAATCGTTCTTGTCTGCTCTTCAGGTGATATGGCGTCTAACACCATCCGGCGAAAGCTTTG
>CAYGUD010000028.1:11132-14456 GCA_964352865.1 uncultured Hyphomonas sp. | reverse complement strand
CTTTCTGTTTGGGGGGCGTCCGTCGGCCGCGGATTTTGCGATTGCCGGACAAGTGGCTCAGCTGTTGCTGGATCCGACGCCAGGTGATTGGCTGCGGGCGAAGGCGCCGTTTGTGACGGCCTGGAGCGAGTTTATGGAAGCGCCGAAAGCCGGCGGCCCATTCAAGCCGCTCAGCGAGCTGGAAGAAACCCTTCTGCCGCTGTTCAAAGACGAAGTTGCCGCGACATACCTGCCATGGGCAAAAGCCAATATGGAAGCTGCCGAAGCCAAGTCAGAACGCGTTGCGCTGAAGCTTGACGGCAAAGCCTATGAGCAAATCACGCAGCATTATGCCGCGCGCGCGTTCAAGGCGGTCATCAAAGTGGTCCAGGGCAGCAAGGATGCGGACGGCCTGAACGCTTTCTTAGAAGCGACATACGCGTCAGAGGCCTTCGCCTAGGCGTCCTCATCGGGGCGGGTTTCATCCTGCCAGATGTCAAAATTTGCCACGACAATGCGCTTCAATGCCAAATCGACGACCGGGACGTCGTCGAAGGTGAACGGCACGAGCACGGATTTTCCGCCGCCGCGCCTTTGGACTTCAATCAAATCGCCAGCCCCGTGATTGAGCACAGCTTTGACGCTGCCAATTTTTTCGTCGCCGCCCGCAAACACATCCAGGCCAACCAGGTCTTCGATATAAAACTCATCATCGTCTGTTTCTGGCAGCGCGGCGCGTGGAACATATAGGCGTGTGCCTTTCAGGCTGTCCCACTCTTCCTTCTGGCGCAGTGTTTGCGGCGTCACGATGAAGTGGTCTTTTGCGGGACGTGCCTTTACCGGCTCGATGAAGACCTTGCCGGCCTCATCCAGGAAAGGCGCATAGTCGAAGACGGCATCCGGCTCAGCCGTGAAGCTTTTGACGCGGACATCCCCGCGTACGCCATGCGCGCCCATAATGGCGCCAATGACAACTAATTCTGACGTCTGCTTGCTCATGGCGGGTCTCGTAGACCTTGTGTTTACAGAATGGAAGCTTCCAATTCTTTAGTGTCCGGCTTACGAGTGCGCGCGGACTGTTTGAAGATAGAGACCATGACCCAAAAACTCCCGATCTCGATTGACGATGTACGTAGCGCCGCAAAGGTGCTTGACGGACAGATTGAGCGCACACCGATGCGGCACTCGAAAACCCTGTCAGCGATTACTGGAGCTGACGTTTGGGTGAAGTTTGAAAACCTGCAATTCACCGCCGCTTTCAAAGAGCGTGGCGCGCTGAACAAATTGGCGCGATTGACCGACGAGCAGAAAAAAGTCGGTGTGATTGCCGCCTCTGCTGGTAATCATGCGCAAGGCGTCGCTTATCATGGTCGTCGCCTGGGCATTCCTGTCACCATCGTTATGCCGATCACAACGCCCTTCAACAAAGTCGAGCATACGCGGGCCTTTGGCGCGCGCGTGGTCCTGGAAGGCCACTCGTTTGACGAGGCCAAAGCGCATGCGCAGAATCTGCGACAGCAAGAAGGCCTGACCTGGATCCATCCGTTTGATGATCCTGAAATCATGGCCGGGCAGGGGACGGCTGCGCTCGAAATGCTCGAAGACGAGCCAGAACTCGACACGCTGATCGTACCGATTGGCGGCGGTGGGTTGATTTCGGGGATGGCGACCGTCGCAAAGGCCCACAATCGCTTCCTGCGCGTCGTCGGCGTCGAAGCTGCGATGTATGCTGGGATGCGGGCGCGCCTGGAGGGCCGTGAGCCGAAGACAGGCGGCGCGACAATCGCCGAAGGCATCGCAGTGAAGGATGTCGGCGCTCTGACGGAACAAGTCGTGCGGGCGCTGGTCGATGATGTCGTGCTGGTCGAAGAAGAACATATTGAACGGGCCATCACGCTGTTTGCGGACGTTGAAAAAACCGTCGCGGAAGGCGCCGGCGCAGCCGGTCTTGCAGCGATGCTGGCGCACCCGGCCAAGTTTGCGGGGCGCCGGGTTGGGCTGATCCTGTGCGGCGGCAATATCGATTCAAGACTTTTGGCATCCGTGCTGACGCGATCTTTGGTGCGCGAAAATCGCCTCGTGAACATTCGCATCATTGGCGATGACCGGCCTGGATTGCTTGCTCTGGTTTCGAAAGTGATTGGCGATGCCGGGGCGAATATCATGGAAGTCGCGCACAATCGCATTGCGCTGGATGTGCCGGCCAAAGGCGCTGAGTTTGATATCCTGATGGAAACCCGCGACGCGCAGCACACGCAGGAAGTGATCGATGCCCTCGGTCAGGCGGGATATCCACCACGCACAAACTGAGCCCATCTGTGGCATGTGTGAAGAGAGGTAAACTTTTTCGCAGCCCCGGTTAACTTCTTAAACTTTATTTAGAGTTTTCAGCGTCTCAGTGGCAGCTCCACAATAGATTCATGTTCAGGGCTGAAAATGCGATTTTTGTTAGCGGTGTTTGGGGTCGTACTCACTGTTTCCGGGGCCACGGCGCAAGGGATCCAACAGACCAAGGGCGACTTCGTCGATAAGTTTCGACAATTGGACGAAGTGCTGCCAAGCCCGAATGTCTATCGCAATGCTGCAGGTGAGCCGGGCCATGAATATTGGCAACAGGAAGCCGACTATTCAATCACAGTCAGCCTGGACGAACCCGCGCGCCGACTGACTGCATCACAGACGGTCACCTATAAGAACAATTCCCCGGATACACTTCGATATCTCTGGTTGCAGCTCGATCAGAACCGATTCCGCGAAGATTCGATCGCCGAAATGACGCGCACGTTCAGCGCCAAGCCGCAAGGCTCAGTGAATTTGCGTGAAGCGATTGCGCCGCAAATCAGCCTCGACTCGTTGCGCCGCCGACAATCGCAAAGCGACAATCAGTATGGCTACGACATCACGCGTGTCGCCGATGCCCGTGGCGACGCGCTTCCAAATACAATTGTTGGAACGCTGATGCGGATCGACTTGCCGCGTCCATTGGCGCCTGGCGCGTCGACCAAGTTCCAGATCGACTGGGCGTATAATCTGGTGGAACAAGACGCGATGGGCGGCCGCGCCGGATATGAGCATTTCCCGGACGATGCGCGCGATGGCGGCAATGACATTTTCCTGGTTGCGCAATGGTTCCCGCGCCTGGTTGCCTATTCCGATTATGAAGGCTGGCACAATAAGGAATTCCTCGGCAGCGGCGAGTTCACCCTCGAGTTTGGTGATTATGAAGTCGAAATCACTGTGCCTGACGATCATATCGTTTCGTCGACAGGCGTTCTAAAGAATGCGAGTGATGTTCTAACGGCAACCCAGCGTGCACGCTTGGAGCGCGCTGAGGATGCTGACCGT
>CAYGUD010000028.1:2495-11122 GCA_964352865.1 uncultured Hyphomonas sp. | reverse complement strand
GCGTGCACGTCTGGCCGAAGCAGCCAACGCCGATCGCCCCGTCTTCGTGGTCACACCGGACGAAGCCGAAGCGAATGAACGCTCAAACCCGACGGGATCGAAAACCTGGAAGTTCGAAGCCGATAATGTCCGCGATTTCGCCTGGGCAACGTCGCGAAAATTTGCCTGGGATGCGCAAGGCTTCAAACAGCCAGGCGCAGAGTTTGAAACCGTTATGGCGATGTCTTTCTATCCGAAGGAAGGCGGCGAGCTGTGGCAGAAATATTCGACCACGTCAGTGGTTCACACAATGGATGTCTATAACCGGTTCGCGTTCGACTATCCGTATCCGACATCGCAGTCGGTCAATGGTCCGGTCGGCGGCATGGAATATCCAATGATCACGTTCAATGGTCCTCGGACGACGCTTCAGGATGACGGTTCCCGAACCTATACAATGGCCGAGAAGCGCTTCCTGATCGGTGTCGTCATTCATGAGATCGGCCACATCTATTTCCCGATGGTCGTGAACTCGGATGAGCGCCAATGGACCTGGATGGATGAAGGTTTGAACAGCTTCCTCGACAGTGTCGCTGGCTATGAATGGGATCCGGATATTCCGTGGACCCGATCTCTGCCCCGCGATCTGGTCTATTACATGGTCTCTGAAGAACAAGTGCCGATCATGACGCAATCCGACAGTGTCTTGCAGCTTGGACCAAATGCCTATGGCAAGCCGTCTGCGGCATTGCATATCTTGCGCGAAACCATTCTCGGGCGAGAGAAGTTCGACTTTGCGTTCCGCGAATATTCTCGCCGGTGGAAATTCAAGCGCCCGACGCCGAGCGATTTCTTCCGGACCATGGAAGAGGCCTCAGGCGTAGACCTTGATTGGTTCTGGCGCGGCTGGTTCTACACCACTGACCATGTCGATATTTCGCTCGACCGGGTCTTCCAGATGCGAATGGATACTGAGGATCCGGATATTGATTTGGCCCGCTTGCGCAAAGACGCCCATGGCGAGCCAGCGAAAGTTGGTGTGACCGCCAATGCGGCTGAAGGCATGCGCACCTGGGTGCAACGCTTCCCGGATATTCGCGACTTCTATGATGAGAACGACATTTACACCGTCACCAATAAGGAACGGAACGCGTATCGGGAATTCCTTGCTGAGCTGGAGCCATGGGAACGCCGCGTGTTTGATCGCGCCGTTGCCGAAGACGGTGAATATTACGCGCTGGAATTCTCGAATGTTGGCGGCTTGGTGATGCCGATCATTCTCGGCCTGGAATTTACCGATGGATCGACCGAAAAAATGTACATCCCAGCCGAAATCTGGCGCCGCAGCCCGCACCGGGTCAGCAAGTTGCTGGTCTTCGAAAAAGGCAAAGAACTGAGCCAGATTATTGTCGATCCGGATTGGGAAACGGCTGATGCGGACGTTGAGAATAATTACTATCCGCGCCGAATTACACCGTCTCGTGTCGAGTCGTTCAAACTCCTCCGCCCGTCGACGATTGACCGCCGTGATATCATGCAGGACATCAAGACTGAATTGATATCCGAAGACGAGTCGGAAAATAAAGATAAGCCTGAGGACAAGTAAGTGCGGAGAATAGTATTTTTTGCCCTTGGTGTGGCGAGCCTCGCGCTAAATCCGGGGCCTGCTCACGCGCACGAACAAGCGGTTGGTCTCACGGAGGTGACGCTGATTGCGCCGGAAGATGGCAGCGACTGCACATCTGAAACATGCCGGATCGAAGTGGCGCACCGATTGAGCATTCATGATGCTGAAAGCACCCTGATGAGTGTTCTGGGCGCCCGCGCGGACCTGGTCGGCGATGCAGACGCGCAAGCGAAGTTTGCGGCTTATGTCGCTGACCGGTTTCTGGTTGTGGATGCTGTATCTGGCGAGGATGTCTCGCTGACCCTACTCGGCGGCGAAGTCGAGCGCGGCTATTTCTGGGTCTATCAGGAAGCGCCAATGCCAACGCGCTTTGACGCCTTGTCGATCAGTCAGGGCGTCTTGATGGATGCCATTCCGCAGCAAACGAACCGGGTCAATATCCGCCGTGACGGCACGGTTAAAACACTGGTCTTTAGCGGTGACCCGGGGCCACAGAGCTTCAGCTTTGATTAGGTGACAGCGTTCAAAAACCGGCCTAAATAGCCTCAACACAGCCTCAGGAGTGATGGTTTTGCGCAATCTCTTTCTTGCCCTTGGCGGCTTAATTCTCGCAGCATGTGGTGGAGAAACCATGGACCCGATGGACCCGACTAACCCGCTCGCAACATATATCCCCTGGGATGCCGAGCGCGCCGAAGTTCAAACTACGGACAGCGGCTTGCAATATGTCATTGTTCGCGAAGGCGACGAGGGCGGCGACATGCCAGGCCCGCGTGACCGTGTGAGCGTCATGTATGATGGCCGGCTGACCGATGGCACTGTGTTTGATAGTTCGTATGAGCGCGGTTCATCAGCCACTTTTGGCGTCAATCAGGTGATTTCCGGTTGGACTGAAGGTCTGCAGCTGATGTCAGTCGGTGATGAGTTTATTTTCTATATTCCAACCGAGCTTGGTTATGGCCAGAACCCGCGCCCAGGCGGCGTGATCAAACCTGGCGATGATCTGATCTTCCGGGTTGAGCTGAAGCAAGTCGTTAAAGCGCCCGAGCCGCGCCCGACAGATGATGAAGCCTGGGCGAAATACACGCCTTGGAATTCAGACCTTCCAGAGGTTCAGAAGACCGGTTCCGGCCTTGAATATGTTGTTCTGGCAAGCGGCGATGAAGCCGGCACACAGCCGCAAGGATCTGACCGGGTTGTGGTCTATTATGAAGGCCGTTTCGACGAAGGCGGCGGTGTCTTTGACAGTGCCTTCAAGCGCGGCGAAGCGGCGATTTTCCCAGTCAATCGCGTCATTCCAGGGTGGATTGAAGCCCTTCAATTGATGCGGTCCGGGGATCGCTGGTTGGTGCATGTGCCGGGTGACCTGGCCTATGGCCCTGCTGGCAACGGCCCAATTCCGCCAAACGCGGCATTGAATTTCGAAGTCGAATTGATGGACGTTGTGCCGGTACAATAAAAGCCTCAAACAAGGGGTGTCTTAGGGAGGGAGCGCGCAATGATGCGAGCAGTTCAAACGATTAGTATGAGCCTGGCAGGCCTTGTCCTTGCAGGCTGTGCGTCACTGCCCGATGTATCGATGCCGGGCGCAATTTTCGGCGGCGCTAATTCCGCAGATTGCCCGCAGCTCATGCGCGGCCCGAGTGATTATTCGCCGCCATTTCCAGCTGAATGCCGGACGATGAACAAGACCGCCACAGGCGTGCGTTATATTCCGATTGTGAATGGCGACGTCAATTCCGGAACACCGGGCGCCGACGCCACAATTGTCGTAAATTATGAAGCTTTTCTGGCCCGAACCGGCGCGCGGATCGACAGCTCCTTTGCGCGCGGGGAATCGAGTGTGTTCGAACTGGCTGAGCTGATTGATGGTTGGGCCGAAGCAGTCAGCTTGATGAATCCCGGTGATGAATGGCTGGTCTATGTGCCTTCGGCGCAAGCCTTTGGCAGCGAACCATTGGGTGATTTGATCCCGGCCAACTCTGATCTCGTCTACCGCGTGCATCTGGAAGGGTTTTTGTCTGCTGCTGATCTTGCGCAAGTCGCGACGAATGCGCCGACGAAAGCCGAAGGTCCTGACATGGCCGCGTGGCAAGCCAGCTTCCCATGGGACAGTTCGCGCGAAGACGCGACCGTATTGCCGAGCGGGGTGTCGATAATTGTTCTGGAAAAAAGCGCCGCGTCAGGCCCATCGCCTGTCGAGGGTGATCAAGTCCTGATCCATTATGAAGGCCGCCTTGCCGAAACGAGCACGTTTTTTGACAGCTCCTGGTCGCGCGGTGAGCCCACCGTGTTTGAAGCTGGAAAACTGATCCCGGGGTTCAATGAGGCCTTGTCGCTGATGCAGCCTGGGGACAGATTCCTGGTCCACATTCCAGCGGATCAGGCCTATGGCGAGGATGGCGCAGGTGAAGATGTCCCGCCAAATTCGGATCTGATGTTCCAGATTGTCCTGCTCGACGTGCGACCCGCGAACTAGCGCACTAAAACCCGGAACCGGGCTTGGCGAGATAAACGGCTTCCGCCTGCGTATTTTTGCGTCCTAAGATTGCATTGCGATGCGGAAATCGTCCGAATTGTGCGATCACATCACGATGTTGATAAGCATAATCGAGCGCGTTTTGGCATATCGGCTTGAAAGCGGGTCGGGCCTCTCGGGCCAGACGTTCAAACAGGTCAACAGAACGGGCCTGGTTTTCCGGCGCTTCGGAATGTTCGAAAGGAAGGTAAAGGAATGACCGCTCGACTTCCGTGAGGGCCTCGTCATCGCGTGCATCCAGGGCGTCCTGTGCCAGGCTCAATGCCATCGCGTCCTGCGCAAAGGCTTTGGCCTGTCCGCGATAGATATTGCGGCTGAATTGATCGAACACAATAATCGCGGCTAACCGCGCCCGTGGACCAGCATCACGCCAGGCAGCCGCCTGGTCAGCGGCAAGGGCCTGTAAAACAGGTTCATATTGGCGTTGGATCAAACGATCCGTTTTCTCGGACTTGATGAACCACAGCTTGTTGCGCTTTTGCGCGGCAAGATAATCTTCTGCAGCGGGACCGATCCAGAAATCGAGGATTGCGCCGGGTGTCAGACCATGAGGCATCTAATCACGCCTTGGACCGGGCCGCGACCATCAGATAATTGACATTCGTGTCCGCCGAGAGCCGCCATTGATCGAGCAATGGGTTGAAGCTGACGCCCTGCGGCGGTTCAACCATGAGGCCGGCTTGTATCATCGGCTGCCGAATTTCGTCCGGGCGAAGGAACTTCTCGAATTCATGCGTCCCGCGGGGCAACCAGCCGAGCACATATTCAGCTCCGACAATCGCCAAAGCAAAGGCTTTCGCCGTGCGATTGAGTGTTGCGACAATCATCAATCCGCCTGGCTTGACCAGACTGGCGCAGTCACGAAGGAATTGACTGGGATCCGCGACATGTTCGACGACTTCCAGGTTCAATACCACGTCGAACGGCGCTTCACCCGTTTCGATCAGGGCCTCGACTGTGCCAGCGCGAAAGTCGATGTCGAGCCCGCCTTGTTCGGCATGGGTCATTGCGGTCTTAATATTGGCTTCGCTGGCATCGACTGAGACCATGTCCGCCCCGAGGCGTCGCATGGGTTCGCTGACGAGGCCGCCGCCGCACCCAATATCAAGAACGCGCAGCCCTTCAAAAGGGCGACGACTGCCGCTCTCCAGCTCAAAATGCGCCTCTATCGTATCGCGGATGAAGCCCAGGCGAACGGGGTTGAACTTGTGCAAAGGCCGAAATTTGCCTTTTGGATCCCACCATTCGGCCGCCATGGCTGTAAATTTCGCCACTTCGCTCGGGTCGATACTCGGCCGCGACGGGCCAGTTTGATCATTCGAAGACATAGCTGCCATGAGTTTAGCAATCCTAATTGCGGTTTCGCGCTGAGCCCTTTATGGAAGCGCCTGCTTAGTTCAGCGCAAATGGTATGATTTGACGAGGCGGCAATGGCGCGCACTGTATTGAAATTTGGCGGCACATCCGTAGCGGATCTCGATCGGATCTCGCATGTTGCTGATATTGTTGCCTATCGCGCCG
The DNA here is from genome assembly GCA_964352865.1 of uncultured Hyphomonas sp. Lineage (GTDB taxonomy): Bacteria > Pseudomonadota > Alphaproteobacteria > Caulobacterales > Hyphomonadaceae > Henriciella. The sequence goes on along the minus strand of CAYGUD010000028.1, from coordinate 5,456 downwards.
CACAAGGCGAGAATTTGGCGGTTATTGTGTCCGCCATGTCTGGCGAGACGAATAAACTCGTTGGCCTCGCGAAAGGCGCTGCGGGAAGCGAAATTAACGGCGACAGTTTTGATGATGAGTATGACGTCGTTGTTTCCTCTGGTGAACAAGTAACCAGCGGTTTGTTGGCGCTGTCGTTGCGCAAGCGCGGACTGAAAGCGCGCAGCTGGCTCGGTTGGCAAATGCGGATGAAGACGCGTGAAGGCCACGGCGCTGCGCGGATTGATGGATTCGACGAGGAAAGCGGGCTCGGCGCGGCGATTGACGCTGGCGAAGTCGCCGTGATTGCCGGATTCCAGGGTGTCACTGATGAAGGGCGTGTTTCCACGCTGGGCCGCGGCGGGTCTGACACCACAGCTGTGGCTGTCGCGGCGGCGCTCGGGTCTGTCCCGTGTGATATTTATACTGATGTTGACGGGGTCTATACGACTGACCCGCGCATCGTGCCGCAAGCGCGGCGCCTGGAGCGGGTCTCCTATGAGGAAATGCTGGAAATGGCATCCCTGGGCGCAAAAGTGCTGCAAACGCGCTCTGTTGAGCTTGCAATGAACCACCAGGTGCCATTGCGCGTGCTTTCAAGTTTCTCAGCTCCGGAAGACGAAAATCCCGGGACCTGGATCTGCAATGAGGATGAGATCGTGGAAAAACAAGTTGTAAACGGCGTCACTTATTCACGCGATGAAGCAAAGATCACGCTGTACGGCATGGAAGACAAACCCGGCACGTCCGCCAATTTGTTTGCCCTTCTGGCGCGCGAAGGTGTGAATGTCGACATGATCGTCCAGGCCAATGCGCGCGGCGAAGGCCGCGCCAATATGGTCTTCACCTGCACGAGCGGTGACAGCGAAAAAGCCCAGCGCGTGCTCGATGCCAATCGCGAAACGGTGGTTTTCGAGAATATGGGCGTCAGCCGCGATGTCGCGAAAGTCTCCGTTGTCGGGGTCGGGATGAAGTCTCATACGGGCGTCGCAGAGACAATGTTTGAGGCGCTGGCTGCCAAAAACATCAATATTGACGTGATTTCGACCTCTGAGATCAAGATTTCCGTTCTGATTGACACAGATTACACCGAACTCGCAGTTCGCGCCCTTCACACGGCGTTTGACCTTGACGCGAGCTAGGTGACAGCCCCATTTGAGCCCAGGCATGCCTGATAGCTTTTCCATCCCCCGGCTTTTGATGAATCGATTACGGTCGGTTATGGCCGCCGAAGCTGACACTGAGGCGCGCTTGACGAAAGTTGTGCGCCTGATTGCCGGCACGATGGTGGCAGATGTTTGCTCAATTTACCGCCGATCAGAAGACGGTCGGATGGAGTTGATTGCGACTGAAGGTCTTAGGGAAGACGCCGTCCACCGGACGTTCCTGGGGATAGATGAAGGCCTGGTCGGGCAAATTTCTCAAACGGCAGAGCCGCTTTCGATCCAGGACGCGCCCCGGCATCCCAGCTTTTCATACCGGCCGGAAACGGGTGAAGACCCATATCATGCATTTTTGGGCGTTCCGATCCTGAAAGGCGGGCGGGTGATTGGTGTACTGACCGTACAGAACCGTACCGAGCGGATTTATCAGGACGATGAGATTGATAGTTTGCAGACCATTGCGATGGTGCTGGCTGAAATTGTCCCCAATCGTGAAAGCGGGCCTGAACAGACCAGCGCAGCGCGTGAAGGCCGGCCGGTAAACTTGCAGGGGCGTTCACTTTGCGGCGGTCTCGGGCTTGGCCGCGTCCGACTGCATGACCCGGTTATTCCGGCGGCACGTTTTTTTGCCGAGGACCCGGAAAAAGAAGAGCACCGGCTCGAGACAGCGCTCGAGGAGCTGCATCTCTCGATTGATCGCCTGCTTGCGGCTGAGATTGGGGGCCTGTGGGGCGAGCCGCGCGAAGTGATTGAAGCTTATAAGCTGCTCGCATCTGATCCCACCTGGGCAGAAAAGCTGCGCGAAGGGGTGCGCGGCGGATTATCCGCGGAAGCCTCGATTGACCGATTGCGCCGCGAACACCGGGCCCGGTTCGAAAAAGTCAAAGACCCTTATTTGCGTGAACGTTTGCACGATCTGGAAGATCTCGATAACCGCCTCTTGCGAATGCTGGCGGGAACGGATGCGCCAGGTGCACAAATGGCACCAGCTGCCGGGGATGCAGAAGTCCTGATCGCCCGTCGCCTCGGCCCGGCAGAATTGCTGGATTATGGAAAATCCGGGTTTGCTGCGATCATTCTGGAAGAAGTCGCAACATCGAGCCATGCCGCAATTGTCGCCCGTGGGCTTGGTATTCCGACCGTGGGCGGCATTGATGGTCTGCTGACGCATGTCTCCCGCGGCGACCAGATCATTGTCGATGGCGAAGATGGCAATGTACATTTGCGTCCCGATGAAGCCCTGCTTACGGCCTACTCAACCCGTCAAAGCATCCTCAGTGAGCGTCAGGCCATGTTCGCTGCGCTCAGAGATGAACCAACCGAATCAAAAGATGGCGTGCCGGTACGTCTGATGCTGAATGCTGGTCTCGGCATCGACACAGAGCATCTGGACAGCACGGGCGCAGATGGGATTGGGCTGTTCCGGACAGAATTTCAGTTCCTGATGTCAGAGAATTTGCCCAGTGTGAGCGACCAGATTGAGCTCTACAGGCATGTACTTTCCGCTGCGAACGGGCGGCCAGTGTATTTTCGGACTCTGGACCTTGGCGGCGATAAGCTGCTGCCAAATCTGAATGATGCGCGCGAAGAGAACCCGGCTCTCGGTTGGCGTTCAATCCGCTTCGCTCTGGATCGACCTGGACTGTTTCGGCGCCAATTACGGGCTTTGTTGAGAGCCGCCGAGGGCATGCCACTATCTGTGATGTTTCCAATGGTGACCAGCGCGCACGAGTTTCGCCAGGCCAAAGCGATGTTGCAGAACGAGCTGGTCTGGGGGCAG
>CAYGUD010000028.1:0-2485 GCA_964352865.1 uncultured Hyphomonas sp. | reverse complement strand
CTCAAAGTCGGCGCGATGCTGGAAACACCTGCTTTTGCATACGCGCTTGAAGACATTGCTGACGAAGTGGATTTCGTTTCTATCGGCACCAATGACATGCTGCAATTCTTCCACGCCGCAGACCGCATGACGCCATTGGTCTCTGAACGTTATCCTTTTGTAAGTCGCCCTGTGATGCGATTTTTGGCACAAGTCTTCGAAACGTGTGAGCGTCTAGGGGTTCCAGTATCAATTTGCGGTGAAGGTGCCGGGCGTCCATTAGAGGCTTTGTGCCTTATTGGTTTGGGCTATCGCAGCCTGTCTATGCCTGGCAGTGGGATTGGTCCGGTGAAAAGAATGTTGAGATCTTTGGATTTGGAGAAATTCGGCCCGGCTTTTGCAGAGCTATTGCGAAACCGCGAGCCTGCATTGCGTAACGGAGTGTTAGAGCTTGCTGAGCTACAAGGTATAATTCTGAACGATGTCTAACCTTCCGAACGATGATATGTCTGCTGCGAACGATCTGGAATCCGTCGAAACCGAAATCGAAAACGATCAGGAAGATCTGATCGTTACGGCGGGTATGCGCTTATTAGAAGCGCGTCAGGCCAAACAGCTCAACTTGCGTGATGTCGCGGAAGAGACGCGGCAATCGCAAGATACGCTCGCGGCTTTGGAAAGTATGGAGACCTCGCACATTCCCGCGAGTATTCTGCGCCTGCAAGCCAAGAATTATGCCCGCTTCCTGGGATTGCCGGAAGAAGAGATTGCATCGGAATATGCCGAAAGCATTGGCCGCGTCATGGCCGACGCGATGCCGGCTCAAAGCCCGGGTAAGAAATTATCGCCGCAAACGCTTATGTATAGCGGCGCGGCACTGGTGATCACTGCGGCCTTGATTGGCGGTTTGAGCCTGCTGCTGCAGCCGTCCGCATCCGGGGCAAATGGTGACACAGATACGCTGGCTATATCGGCGCGTCTGGCGCCAGCTTATGCAAGTATAGCGGAAGTCAGTGATCTGGCCGCCGAAACCGGCGAAGAGTTTGGCATTGTTGCCAATAAGCGCGCCTGGATCGAAGTTCGCGGCTCAGACGGAACCGTCTTTCGCAATCGCGAAATGTCGCCTGGTGAAGTCTATTTTCCCCGCACTGGTGCCGGTTGGACGATCACTGTCAGAGATGGCGGGGCGTTTGAATGGCAGCTTGGAGATCTGACCGCGGCGGCAGTGGGCGAACCCGGGCAGGCGCTTTATTCAATCAGCGTTGACGGCGCACTTGGCGCGGCAGTGGATGCGCGATCCGCGGCCATGGCTGAGGCACCGCGATCTGGCGATCGGCCGCGATAGGATTAATATTCAAAGAACCAACGAAAGAAGCGCCCGAAAGAGTTTCGGGCGCTTTTTTCGTTTGGTCGCTGATTTTGCTTAATCGCCGCTATTCAGTTCTTTCTGAATAAGCAGCTGCTCGGAGACGCCGCCATAATGTTCCTGATCATCACCTGGTGACAAAGTCGGACGACAGGCTGGTGCGCAGTCATACGTAAAATTGGTGCCACCGCGTTTGACGCTGACCCAGGACGTTGTGTTTGCGGTGACGACAACATCTGACGAGTGGATCGTATTCCCTTCATTGTCGAAGATCATGAGATTTGTTGTGCCATAGGCTTTGCCCGTCACAAATAGAAGCGTGTCATCATGAACCGCGACGTCAGCAATGTTTGGGTTGCCAATGATCACGCTGTCGGCGTTTGTCTTCAGCTTGATGGCTTTGGCTTTGCCGGTTTCAACCGTGATATGTCCGGCATGAGCGGCGCAGCTCAGAATAGCTGCAGCGCAGCAGGTGAGGGCGGTCTTCGTCAAGGACATCATATTGGCACTCCAAAAGTTAAGCCTAGGAATGCCGCAAAGAGGTTATCCGAATCCTAAAACGGTCCAAAATGATTGTCCTTATTATATGTATCAGCTCTGGAAGGTGGTTTCTGGACTTAAAATCGCATTACCGATCTCTGCAAATGTTTCTTGTTTGATTCACCAGTTCTTCAGACCGGAGCAGTAAGACGAAACCGTTCGAGATAACTCGAATAACAATTGGGGACGACAACCAGCATGGTGGGAGTCCCTAATGCAAAAATTTTCAAACAAACTGTCTCGTGTCTTAGCGAAAGCGAAGAAACTCGGCCAATCTGGCGCGACCGCGATTGAGTATGGCCTAATTGCCTCTTTAATCGCCGTGGTAATCATTAGCACTGTGACCGCAATGGGTACAGGTGCGAGTAAGACATTCTCCAAAGTCGCAGTCCAATTGGGTACATAGACAGAGCTCGCAGCCGTCAGCTTAGCTGGCGGCTGCACTGTTCGCTCATTCGCTCACTCTTATCGTTGAGCCCTCATCTGGATTGACCTGACGTCGCAGATTTCTGCGTGTCGTGCATTTCTGCGTGTCGTGCATTGTCGATACAATATGCGAGGCAAGCGCCATACGGGATGCCTTTTCCCGTCTTCCAAAAT
>CAYGUD010000027.1:9413-14672 GCA_964352865.1 uncultured Hyphomonas sp. | reverse complement strand
GGATGGAAGGTCACACGGCGATCGTCCATACGGCAGCGGCCTCAAACCTCGGCCAGATGCTCAACCGAATTTGCCAGGCTGACGGCGTTGATCTGGTGAATATCGTCCGCAAGCAAGAGCAGGAAGATATTCTGCGCGGCATGGGCGCGAAATATATCGTCAATTCCAGCAAAGACAGTTTCATGGCCGATCTGATCGACGCCATTCACGAAACAGGCGCAACGCTCGGCTTTGATGCGACAGGCGGCGGCAAGCTCGCCTCAGATATCCTGACCGCTATGGAAGGCGCTGCGGCCCGCACACCCGGCGCATATAGCATTTACGGATCCGTCGCGCACAAGCAGGTCTATCTCTATGGCGGGCTGGATACATCGCCGACCACGCTGAGCCGTGGCTATGGCATGGCCTGGGGCGTCGGTGGATGGCTGTTGCCAAACTTCCTCGCCAAAGCCGGTCAAGATGTGGCGATGCGCCTGCGCAAGCGCGTTGCTGACGAGCTGACCACGACATTTGCGAGTAATTACACCGCCGAACTGTCGCTGTCTGAAGCGCTTCAGACGGACAATGTTGCGAAATACAATGCCAAAGTGACGGGCGAGAAATATCTCATCTGCCCGCAAAAGCAGGTTTAGAGGCTACCTTTTGTACTGGCGGGGGCCCCGGCGAGTTTCTCGTCTGGGGCGACCGCCATGCGCAAGGTTCGCGCGACTGCCTTGAAACAACTCTCGGCAATGTGGTGATTATTCTCGCCATAGAGGTTTTCAATGTGCAGGCACATGCCGCCATTGCCTGCCAGCGCCTGGAAGAATTCCTTGAAAAGCTCAGTGTCCATGTCGCCGATCTTGTCGCGCGCGAAGTCGACTTTCCAGATGAAATAAGGCCGCTTGCAGAGATCAACCGCAGCCCGGCTCAGCGTCTCATCCATTGGCAGATAGGCGTGGCCATAGCGGGTAATTCCAGCAAAATCACCAAGCGCCTGCTTGATTGCCTGACCGATGACAATGCCCGTGTCTTCGACAGTGTGGTGGCCATCAATGTGCAAATCACCTTCGGCTTTTACCGTCAGATCGATGAAGGAATGGCGCCCCAGCGCGTCCAGCATATGGTCAAAAAACCCAATACCTGTCGAGATATCCGTCTTCCCGGTGCCGTCCAGGTTTACGGTCACCGTAATGTCGGTTTCTTTTGTCTTGCGCGAGATCTTAGCGGTTCTGTCAGTCATGCGAGCCCAGATAAGGTTTATTTCCATGATCGGCTAGCACAGATCTGTTCACGACTCCCTAAACAATTGCGGTCACAACAGAAAGAGAGGGTCGTGTCGGGTATAAAAGGCAGTTGCGTTGAAACCTATTCGAGCATTTACCAGATCGCTGGCGCGAACGAGCTTCGCGGCAGTGCTTTCACTTGCCGCAGCATTGCTCGCCCTCATTCTTTCTGGCGCCTTTACGATATTCTATTTCTCGCAAGCCTGGAACGCGTATCAGACCAGCGCCTACGAAAACGGCGTGCAAGTCGCGCAATTGATAACCGAAGAGCTTGCCAATAACGAAACCCGCGCCATCGAAACGGCGATGCAACATTCGCTCGCCGATCGTGCGCTGATCCTGGACCCTACGGGCGAGCCTGTGCTCGGCGATATCTCACCTGAATTCCAGTCACGCACAATGCAGCTCCCTCTTGAGCACGAAGGTAACACACTTGGCACCCTCGTCTATGCGCCCGGTTTCGCATTTCGCCCACCCATTCCGGTCTGGGCGGCCTTCCTGATCTGTTTAGGGGTAACTGGTATTTCCGCCCTGGTGATGGGGTTCTTCGCCCGCACCGTCGTTGACTATGTCGAGCAAGTGACTCGCTTGATTGGCGATTACAGCCTGGTCGGCACCAGCCGCCGGAAAGTATCCAAATTTGCGTTCACAGAATTTCGCCAGCTGGCGCTTGCCACGACCCGCGCCACTCGCCGCGTCGGGAAGGAATTGGAGCATTTGCGCGTCTCGGCGCGCATGGATGAGCGCACAGGTTTGCTGAATGAACCCGCCTTTCATCAAGACGTGAAAGACACGGTCCAGAATCTGCCATCTTCAGCGCAAGCGGTTTTGATTACGATTGAGTTCCAGGCCAAGAACGCCAATCCGGACGCGCCAAATCAAAGTCTCTCAAATGAAGCCTATGTCGAAGCGGCGAACCGTCTACGGGTGTTCGCAGAGCAAGCGGTGAGAAAACACGGCTATGAGCCAAGCGACTGGACTCTGGGAAGTCTTTTCTCGGATCAGTTCGCGCTCCTGATTAAGGCCAATGCCTCTCGCGATGATGTTGCCGGCGTCATTCGTGAAATGCTCGGCGAGTTTCGGGTGCCCCTGACCTGCCATCAGCAAACGATTCCGGTAACACTGAACGGCAGCATTGTTCTAATCCCGCAAGACGGTGACAGCCTGTCAAAGATCCTCGAACGGGCGCAAGCAACCCTCGAAGATTTGAAATCGAAATCGCGCAGCGGGTTTGCCTTCTATACGCCTAAACTGGAACGACAGAGCGACGCCAAAGAGAAACTCGAAACAGAGCTTCTCCAAGCCGTTTCAGAAGACCGGTTTGTCCCGCTTTTCCAGCCAAAGATCTATCTCAAGACTGGCCGCATTTCGGGCTGCGAAGCCTTGGCACGCTGGCAATTGGAAAATGGCCGCCTGGTCTCGCCCTCTGTCTTCATCGAGCTTGCCGAAGAGTGCGGCCTGATCGGCAAGATTGGCGCGCAAATCCTCTATAAGGCCTCTGAAGAAGCCGCTAAATGGGCCCGGGACGGGTTCCCGATCAATCTCGCGGTGAACGTTTCGCCGCGCCAGTTTGAAGCCGAGAACCTGGCCGAAACAATTCTCGCCGCGCTGGCCAAGTCTGGCCTCTCTCCGCGCCAATTGGAAATCGAAATAACCGAAAGTCTGGCGATTCAACAGCCCGACCGCGTCCGCGATGTCCTCGAGCCGCTGCGCCGTCTGGGCATCAAGCTGGCAATGGATGATTTCGGGACCGGCCATTCAAACCTGGCGGTGCTGACGCAGATCGACTTCGATGTGTTCAAGATCGATCGCCAATTCCTGACCGGCACGCCGGAAGACGAACAATCGAACGCCATCATCGACATGATCCTGTCCATGGCCAACACGCTGAACATGACAATTGTCGGCGAAGGTATCGAAACGGAAGCGCAAGCGGCGTTCCTGACCAATCGCGATTGCGATATCGGGCAAGGCTTCCTTTACAGCCCGCCAATTTCCGCCGCTGCTTTCGAAGAAATGCTGAAAACTCAACCCTTTATGTCGAAGAAAATGACAGCCTGAGACTCTGGATGTTGAACTAGGGCTTGCCATTCCGGGTTTTTTTCGCCATTTAGAGTTTTATGATAAACGATAAATCTTCATCCGGCCCGGATTGGCACGGCACAACAATTCTCGCGGTCAGAACGGACAAACACGTCGCCATGTTGAGCGATGGTCAGGTTTCGATGGGCCAGACTGTTATGAAAGGGAATGCTCGCAAAGTGCGCCGGATTGGCGGCGGCGACATTCTGGGCGGATTTGCAGGCGCAACAGCTGACGCCTTCACCCTTTTCGAGCGCCTTGAGCAAAAGCTTGAGCGTTTTCCAGGTCAATTGCAGCGTGCCGCTGTTGAGCTGGCCAAGGAATGGCGCACCGAAAGACAATTGCAAAAACTCGAAGCGATGCTGATCGTCGCTGATAAGGAAACCACGCTGGTGATAACCGGCGCCGGCGATGTTCTCGAGCCTGAATATCCGGTTGTCGCGGTTGGCTCGGGCGGCAATTACGCACTGTCTGCAGCCCGCGCTCTGGTCGGGTATGAAAAAGACGCGGAAACGCTCGGTCGCAAAGCAATGGAGATTGCTGCCGATATCTGTGTTTACACCAATACACACTTCACCGTGGAGGTCCTTGATGTTTGATCGAACGGATTTGCGCGCCGCTGTTGGCGCGAATGTTCTGAGCGCGGACCAAGCATCACGTTTGGAAGCCTTCTTGCTGGCCCGTAAAGATGACGGCATCGGCAATCAGCAAATCGGGCAGGAGAATCTTCGCTTCCTGGCCAATTTCAATGACATCTTTATCACGCTGGGCCTCGGCATCCTGTTTGTCGGCGTGATTGCCTTGGTCGGGACACTGTCTGCGCCCGCCATGGCCTCCGGGAATCTCCTTGCAGGCGTGTTGTTTTCACTGCCTGTTGCGGCCTTTGCCTGGGTGCTGATGGAGTATTTCTGCGCCCGCCGCAGGCTTCTGCTCCCGAGCATGGCGCTTGCCGTGATCTTCGTGGTGTTCTGCACAGCGGCTGCGATGTCTCTCGCGGCCAGCATTATCGGCGCCGATATCGAGCGCCTGGATTTCAGTGAAATGTATGGCACGACAGGCGTGCTCGGCGTGTTTGTTTTCATCGCAGCCCTCGCTGCATCCATGATGGTCTTTGTGCGCTTTCGCTTGCCTTTCTCCCTCGCATTGTGCGCTATGTCAGCTGCCGGCGCGGTTTATGTCGGCGCGAGCTTTTTCGGCGACATTTATCAGGTTGTCGGCGGCCCGTTGCTGGTCCTGATGGGCGCGGCGACACTGGCTGTGGCCATCTGGTTTGACATGAAAGACCCGGAGCGGATCCGCAAAGCCTCAGACAATGCCTTCTGGTTGCACCTGGCCGCGGCCCCGCAATTGATCTGGGGGATCAGCGCCCTGGTGACCGGCTCAAACATTCTCGGCGGATCGACCAGCGGCGCAGATGACGCTTCACAGGGCATTACTTTGCTCGTGGTCTTGTTGACAATTGGGGTCATCTCGCTGGCGCTGAACCGGCGCGCCCTGATCGCGGCAAGCCTTTTGACGTTCATTGTCACGCTGGTATTTGTGCTCAATCGAATCGGTCTCGATGGGTTCAATATCTTCATCACTGTGACGATGATTATCGGTACGGGCGTCGTACTTCTCGGCGCAGGCTGGAAGACCGCCCGCAGAGCTGTGCTTGTATTTTTTCCAAAAGGCGGCACATGGAGCCAGGTATTCCCACCTGAACCAGCCTAATCACGCCGGACCCGAATATGAACCAATTGACGCCTGCTGAGATTGTCTCAGAGCTTGATCGCCACATTGTCGGACAGAAGGATGCCAAGCGCGCTGTCGCGCTGGCCCTACGCAATCGCTGGCGCCGTAAACAAGCCCCAGAAGGCCTGCGCGAAGAAATCACGCCCAAGAACATCCTGATGATCGGACCAACCGGCGT
>CAYGUD010000027.1:0-9403 GCA_964352865.1 uncultured Hyphomonas sp. | reverse complement strand
CGTCGGCAAAACTGAAGTCTCTCGTCGCCTGGCAAAGCTTGCCAATGCGCCCTTCCTGAAAGTCGAAGCCACCAAGTTTACCGAAGTCGGCTATGTTGGCCGCGATGTTGAGCAAATTGTCCGCGACCTGGTCGAATCTGCGATTGGCATGCTGCGCGACCAGAAACGCAAAACCGTCGAAGAACAGGCCCGCGATACGGCCGAGGAACGCCTGCTGGATGCCCTGGTCGGCGAAGATGCGCAGTCATCAACGCGCGAAGTCTTCCGCCGCAAATTACGGGACGGCGAGCTGGATGATAAAGCCGTCGATATCGATCTGGCTGAATCGCAAAGCGCGATGCCGATGATGGATATTCCAGGGGGTGGCGGCTCAATGGGGATGATCAATCTCGGCGACATGCTCGGCAAAGCCATGGGCCAGCGCACAAAACGTGTCCGCACGACAGTACTGGAAGCCTATCAGCCGCTGATCGACGAAGAAGCTGACAAGCTGATTGATGAAGACTCGATTGCCCGTGAAGCCGCGCGTCTGGTCGAAGAAGATGGTATCGTCTTTCTCGATGAGATTGACAAAGTCGCGGGCGCATCGGGCCGATCAGGCGCCGATGTCAGCCGCGAAGGCGTGCAACGCGACTTGCTGCCTCTGATTGAAGGAACAACCGTATCGACCAAGCGCGGTCCGATCAAAACAGACCATATCCTGTTCATTGCTTCAGGTGCATTCCACGTCTCCAAGCCGTCTGACCTGCTGCCGGAACTGCAAGGCCGTTTGCCAATTCGCGTCGAACTCACCGCTTTGACCCGCGATGATATGCGCCGCATTCTGGTCGAGCCAGAAGCCTCGCTCATCCGCCAGCATCAAGCGCTGATGGATGCTGAAGGCGTGACTCTGGAATTCGAAGAAGCTGCAATTGATACGCTCGCGGACTTAGCTGTGAAAGTGAACGACTCCGTCGAGAATATTGGCGCACGCCGTCTTCATACCGTGATGGAACGCCTGCTCGACGAGATCAGCTTCACGGCCTCCGACCGCAAAGGTGAAACCGTGACGATCACGGAAGACTATGTCACCGCTCAATTGTCAGACCTGGTCGGCAATGCCGACCTGTCAAAATTTATTCTGTAGCCTGGGTCTGCGCAACCAGGCCGCTTGCGAAGCCCATGACGTGGAAGATCTCGTTCTGATCCATCACGCCGCTGACCAGTTCTGAGCCTGGGCCCCGCGCAAAAATTGCAACATCTTCACCGCCATGGGTTTCGGAGCCCATAAAGACCAAAGCCTGCTGTTGATAATCCTTGGCCGTCGTATCAACATCGCTGAGATCTGCTCGCGAACACGTTGTGTTGCCATTTTCCAGTGTGCGACACGCAGACTGGCCATTGGCATAGCCCAGCGTTGTATACGGTAAGCCATCATCTCCGCGCGCCTCTGCGCCTGTTTCATAGACGACTTTGCCAAGGATTGGATTGTTGCGGCGTGGATAGCCGGCCATGGTCATCGTATGGCTGTGATCTGCGGTCACGATGATCAGAGTATCTTCGTCGCTGGTCAGTTCCAGAGCGGCCGCAACAGCTTGATCGAACGCATCCGTGTCAGCCAGCGCCCGGGCCGCGTTCACCCCATGGTGGGCATGATCAATGCGGCCGCCTTCGACCATCAGGACATAGCCATCTTCATCGCGGGACAGGCGGGTAATCGCGGCTCTGGTCAAGTCAGCGAGCGACGGCTCTGCGCCGGGGTCGTCCTCGCGATCGAGTTCATATTGCATATGTGACGGCTCAAACAAGCCAAGCACCCGAATGTCGCTATCAAAATTCGTCGCGGCAAATTCTTCGCCGGTGTAAATCACTTCATGCGCGTCGGACTTTGCGCTCCAGGCGACCAGCAAATCTCGCTCATCGGCGCGGCGGCCGGTCTGATCAGCATATTCCGGGTCAAAGGTTTCGTCGGTCATGAAATGCCGGCGGCCGCCGCCCATCGCAACTTCAAAGCCATCGCCTTCTTGCCAATCGATCAATTGCGCCGCGATATCCCGGCACCCTTCGGCGCCGTTATTGCCAAAGCTGGTATCGTCTTCCCAATTTCGATTGGCAGACTCAGCAAATGTTGACGCTGGCGTTGCATGGGTTAGCCGCGCCGTTGACAGAATGCCTGTCGCCAGGCCGCGACGCTCTGCCAATTCAAACAATGTGTCGGTGCCATTGCCAGCCTGACCGGCACAATTTCCACGCGGTACTTCATAAGTAAGACCGAGGACGCCAGATCGCGTCTTGATACCTGCGACCATGGACGTCGCCGTCGAGGCACTGTCAGCAACCTGGTAGTCATGACTGTAGGTCCGCGACAGAGCCATATGCGGCAGGGTTTCCATGGCGAGTTCAAAGCTTTCGCCATCCACGCCGCGTGTTTGTCCGGCATAGATCCGGCCGGCCGTAATTGTCGAAATACCCATACCATCGCCAACGAAGATGATCACATTCTTGGCTTGCGGCGTGTGCGCGTCACTGAGCCGGGCAGCGACAGCGCTTTCGGCTTTCTGATAATACGGATCATCTGACTGGATCGGCGTTGCGGCACGGTCTGACAGGCCGAGATCGGTTTCCGCAGCTTGCATCGCCGTGGTTGTAGTGACTGTGGCACAAGCAACAACCAGGGCTGCAGCGGATATGGATAGGGCTAGGCGCATTCAATCGTCCTCGAATGGATCACCGTTTTGCAACGGCTTTGGTATGGCTTTGCAGCGGCATCGGCGCAGGTCTTTGAGTGCCGCGCTGCGATATGAAAATCCCGACGAGAATCAGGATCCCTCCACCGGCTTGTATAGGGGCCAGAGGTTCGTCGAAGAGTTGCCACGATATTGCGGCGGCGACAACCGGTTGGACCAGGATTAAGACCCCGGCAATTGCCGCTGGCGTGTGCCCAAGACCGGTAATGATCAGACCCTGTCCGCCAATCTGCACAAAGATCGCCAGAAAAAGAGGTACCAGAAAACCGCTCAAATCTGGCGGAAAGAAATCCTCTTGAAACCCCATCACCATCAAGCCAGCGACCACAATCTCGACGGCCGTCAGCCAGAAGATCGTCTCCAAACCGTTTAAACTGCGCCGCGCCACTTTCGCAGCGACGACATAACAAGACACAAGCGCTGCAGCGCCGAGTGCCAGCATGTCGCCCCGCAAATCGGTTTTCCCATCAACCCCGCCGCCGAGTGACAGAGCTGCCGCGCCCGCCATGGCGATCAAGGCTGCCGGAAGCCACATCATGGTTGGCCGCTCGCGCAGGAATAGCCAGGCCGTCAGCCCAACTCCAATATTCCCCAAATTCACAATGAACGTCGCGTTGGCAACTGTCGTCATGGTCAGCGACCAATGCCACAATCCAATATCCAGCGCAAAACACGTGCCGGCAATCAGAATGAACTTATTGGGCTTTGCCGGCAGACGCTTCTGAACCAGGACCACCAAGAGAAACAAGATCGGCAGCGCAAAGACATAACGCCAGAAGGCAATCGCCTGCGGTCCCAAATCTTCCAGTCCCAGCCGCAATCCGATCGGGGCGAGACCAATAGAAATACCGCCCAACAAGACCATGAGCGGTCCAAACCATGGCGCGGGCTGGGAAGCTTGATGGTTCATTTTACGCAAATCCCAGACGTGCTCTCACTTGGCCCGCTGTCATACCGTCCGCGCGCAAGCTCGCAAGCGAAATACTTTTCTGGCGTTTGGAAAGTTTGGCACCGTCATCGCCATACAACAGCGCATGGTGCTGATACACGGGCTGCGGCCAGTCCATGAGCGCTTGCAAAAGGATTTGAATGTGCGGCGCATCCAGTAAATCCTCACCGCGAATGATATGGGTCATGCCTTGCAGCGCATCATCATGTGTCGCGGCGATGTGATAGGCGCTCGGGCTGTCTTTACGGGCAATAACAATATCGCCGTGTAACTCGGGCCGGGCCGTTCGGGAAACAGGCCCCGCCGGGGTCATCTCAACAAAACGCAGCCCGTCCCAAGCCGCGCCGAGCGCCTCGCGTGCCGCCGCCAGCGACAGGCGCCAGGCAAAGGGTCGGTTGCGCGCCAATAAAGCCGCTTCTTCATCCGGGTCATGCGGTCCAGGCTGCCGGGGATTAGCCCGTCTGGCGAGGTCAGTCCGCGTTCGAAAGCAGCGATACGCCAGTCCGCGCGCTTTCAGCGCCGACACACAAGCCGCATAATCGTCGAAATGCTCTGACTGGACGCGTACCGGCTCTGGCCAATCCAGACCGAGCCAACCCAAATCGTCGTAAATGGCTTGTGTGTATTCTGGTCGGCAGCGGGTCGTATCGATGTCTTCGATCCGCAGCAACACCTCACCGCCTGCCAATTCGGCCGCACGCCAGACCTGCAGCGCCGAAGCCGCATGCCCCAGAAGAAGGTAATAACTCGGCGACGGCGCAAACCGCGTGCGAAACACGCTCAATAGTGACCTCCATGCCCCGGCTTTGCTCTGAATCGTGACCTAACAGTCATTTTGCATTGCGAAAACGCCTTTTGGTGCGGTATCCCGGAGTCCAAGTATCGTACCAGGCCAAAAACACTATGCCCGCCCAAGTCACTGCCTTCACCGAGTGGTTCAACTCTGTCATCGCTGGCTCCGCCATCTGGAGCGCCATTGGCCTCGCAGCGGCGGCATTGCTGGTCCTATTTGTCCTCTATTTGGTCCTGAAGGGCATTGTCGCCCTCGTCGCCGTGATGATGGCATCCCTGGCCAGCCGCAAGCGCCGGTCAACGCAAGGTTTTGGGATCGCGATTGCCCCTATTGTCGGCGCCTCGGGTGGTCGGCAGACAAAAGCAATCATGACATCGCTCGAGCAATATCTCGACTTGTTCACGTTCGGCTCGCCATTTGAAATAGTCAGAGCGCCGCGAATGCGCGCCAAAGGCGCGAAGGGCCTGCGTGCCGCAGCCATGCGCTGGCTCGAAACATCGTCAACCGATCTGGTCCTGTGGGGACATCGTGAGCGCGGCAAAAACAAGCCTTCGATTGTCGAAGTCCTGTCTTTAGGCGGATCTCTGCCGCCCAGTGACGCGATGCATTCCGAAGGCCTGTTGCCGCATATCGACAAAACCAATCAAGAGACAACATCTCGCGTTGTCGCATATCTGGTGGCCCGGGCCCTGCAACCGGGATTGGGTGACGGAACCGCGTTTCGGGCAGAGAAGCTCGAGCCCGTCGCCGCAATCCTGATGGAATGCCTGCAAAATCGCGACGTGCTGCCTGAGCGCACCCAGCTGACGCTAGAGACCGATTATTGCTCGATGGCGCTGGCGCTGGGCACTGAAGAACATATTGGACGTGTGATTGAGTATCGCCGCCGGCGCCTCGCGGCTGAGGAGGTCATGCAACCTGCTATCGAAGTCCAGGCCCGAATTGATCTTGGCCGCGCCTTGCTGCAACAGTCGCAAAGCAATTTCGACCCGGTCCGCGTGCGCGAAGCCATGGACCACCTCAAGCTTGCCGTCGAGCGGCTGAAAGTTGATCCAGTCCTGCAACTGGCCCAGGCGACCAATCAAGCGGTCCAGCAAGGCCAGTCCATGCTGGCCAATCGCAAGCGGTTTTCCGTAACCGGCGGCTCGCCGATTTAGTCGAGCGCGTGGGCGCCCGGCATCGGGCAAACCACACCCGTACCGCCAATTCCGCAATAGCCGGCCGGGTTCTTGGCAAGATATTGCTGGTGATAGTCTTCGGCCGGATAGAAAGCTTCAAGCGGTTTGATCTCTGTTGTAATCTCACCGCGACCGGCAGCGCTGAGGGCCTTGTTATAGGCGGCCTGGCTGGCCTTTGCGGCGACGAGATCAGCGTCATCCAATGTGTAAATCGCCGAACGATACTGCGTGCCGATATCATTACCCTGACGCATGCCTTGTGTCGGGTCATGGCTTTCCCAGAACAATTTCAATACGGCTTCGAGTGAGATAATCGCGGGATCATAGACGACGCGCACAACTTCGGTATGCCCGGTCTGACCGGAACAGGCTTCTTCATAAGTCGGGTTCGGCGTATAGCCGCCAGCATAGCCGACTTGCGTGACATAGACCCCGTCAGCTTGCCAGAACACCCGTTCAGCGCCCCAGAAACAGCCAAGCGCAACGACGATTTCTTTCATCCCGTCTGGAGCTGGCGCATTCAGATCTCGGCCATTGACGAAGTGCGTTGTCGCCGTCGGAATCGCCATGCCGCGGCCAGGCAAGGCAGTGTCACGAGTCGGCAGGACGGCGGGTTTGCGAGAAAACAGCATGGGGGGCCTCTTGAGCAGGTTCGAACACCAATATGGGCCATGTGCAGCCAACTGCAATGTCATGGCTTGCGATATTGCGCACCTCCAGTATACAGCGCGGCTTACGGTGAGGTGGCCGAGTGGTCGAAGGCGCACGCCTGGAAAGTGTGTAGGCTAGCAATAGTCTCCAGGGTTCGAATCCCTGTCTCACCGCCACGAACTGGGATTGTCGTCAAAACGGCCCGGCATTTCTGTTGCTCATTATATGCTGATTTCCAGTCATCCGATTTGATGCGTCAGGCGTTTCAAGTTTGACGTTCACGCACAAAAAATGGCGGGCTGCGAAGCCCGCCATTTCCAAAAGATGTCGCTCTTAACTAGAACGTTGCTTTGACACCAACAGTCCACAGTCGGCCGAGCGTCTCATAGGCGCTTGGGAATGTGTTACCGAAGTTGCGAGCTGTTGAACCAGCCTGGTTGCCGACAATCGGTGGCTCTTCGTCGAAGAGGTTCCGAATGTTCGCCGAGAATGTGACATTGTCATTGATCTCGTAGCTTCCAGATAAGTCGAAGCGGTGCGCCGCTTCAATGGTTTCGAAACCATCAAACGTTGCGCCGCGCTGGCTTTCCTGGACTTCAACTTCACCGAAGTAGCGCCACAGGAGAGAAGCCGTGTAAGGCCCTTTACGCCATGTGGTGCGCTGATTGAAGCGAAGCTCCGGCGTAGGCTGACAGTCATTACCGAACTTGCCAAGGCAGTCAGTCACGCCCGTAAACTCGGTCGCTTGACTTTCATTGGTCAGTTGCAGGGTCGCGAAGAGGCCAACGCTCAACTCACCCATTTCAGCCAGATCCCAGTCAGTGCTGACATTGAAGTCAATGCCTTCTGCACGTCGGAAGTCGAGATTCGTGGTCAAGACTTCAACACCGGCACCGGACGTCGATGTGGTTCCGCCAATACGATTAATTTTGGCGCAATCCTCAGCGAAGTTGCGGATGTAGCAATTGTCGAGAACTTCCTGTGGGTTGAACTCGCCAATTTCGTCTTCAATCTCGATGTCATAGTAATCGAGCGTGACCAGAGCATTGGTCATGTTGCCGAAAGTTGGAGCCTGCCACGTCATGCCGACTGTAAATGTGTCAGCTGTTTCTGGCTGCGGCAACGCATTCGGATCTGTGCCTTCAAACGTGTTGATTTGACCGGACACAATGTCGTTGACCAAACCAATACGGGCTGGAAGCACGCCGGTTGCGATACAGTTGGCTTCCAGAACGGCGTCTGCAGCCAGTGTAGAAGCAATAAGCGCTGGATCCGGATCACCATTCGCATCAAGGAACAATGGGTTACCATTTGAACACGGATCGAAGGATGCGTCTTCAAGACCGGTAACAACCGGGCTACCCAGCTCTTCAACGTTTGGCGCGCGAACAGCTTGCTGCTGCATCATGCGGAAACGAAGGCCATCCACGATTTCCCAGTTCAAGCCGATTTTCCACGTTTCGTTATTCCCGAATGTAGAATAGTCCGCTGTCCGGAAACCGAGTTCCAGTTGAAGGTCTCTTGCAAACTCTTTGTCTTGCAGAATTGGCACAAAGCCCTCAGCAAAGAATTCCGTCACATCAAACTCTGAGACGATTGGGGCTTGAGTACCACCAGCACCGCCGAGGCAGCTGGTCGGTGGCTCTTTCAGACATTCATCAGGAGTCGTGCTACCGACTTCTTCACGATATTCTGTACCCACGGAGATCGTAACCGGATCCGCCGCACCTGGGAATTTCAAACCGTCAATCGGTCCGAACGCAACAGCACTGAAGACGTTCTGACGATACTCAGATTTCAGAATGGCGGTCGCGCTGTTCGCGGCAGCCATTGCAGGCGTGATCGAACCGAAACCAGTTGAGAACAGATCGATTGGCACACAGCCATCAATCGGCGTCGTTGTTCCCGGAGCGATACAGCTCGTAGCATCAATTGTATTCAATGCGTCTGAAAACGCAGAGACATTGGTGTAACCGGCATTTACGTCCGTCCGGTCAGCTTGAGCGTGGGAATAATAGACATCATAGTCCCAATCGCCCCAGAGATCACCGCGAAGACCGGTGACAATCTGGAAGTTGTTCGAGTCATAATTGGTCGAACGTGTACCGAGTTCGAGCGTCCGACGACGAACAGGTGTCGTGATCGAATCAGCGAGATCGAAAATGCCGTTATTGTTGGCATCAATCACGCCAGCTTCAGCAAGACCGAAGCCGCCAGCCGGATCAAGTGAACCGTTGACATTGTCGATAATGTCCTGGCGCGCAGTCGCGGACAGGAACGGGTTCAACAATGGAATTGTGAACTGGTTTCCGAACACGCCTGATGGCGCAACTTGCTGACGCACGTTGATGGTTGCGAAATTCGCACGCGCATATGCTTCGAAATGGTTGTTGATTTCGTAGCGGCCCGTCGCCATTCCAACGAAACGCTCTTGCGGCGTTTGCAGATAGTTGAACGGGCTGAAGTTAAAGCGTGAGCAACGCGGGCCAGTTGTCCCATCATTCAGGAACTGAATTGTACCGCCTGGCAGATCAAGTGCTGTTGGCATCGCCGTTGTTGAACCAACACCTGTCGACGAAGCAGTCGCATTAGGCGCGTCACAGTTCGCTTCTGGACTGGCAGGAACGCCGCCGGCACTTGGGCCGTTCGCGGTCGAAACACCGAACTCCGAATAGTCACGATCACCGAGCAGGACGCCCTTACGATCTGTGAAATCTACGGCCAGTGCGACATTACCGCGGCCATTGTCCAGATTGGATCCGATCAGAGCAGACAGGCTGTAAACCTCGCTGTCGCCCCAAAGTTCGCCGTCGCCCTGTTCAGAGAAACGATACTTGCCGTTGACTTCAACGCCTTCAAAATCGTCTTTGAGGATGAAGTTTACAGCACCGGCCATAGCGTCAGAACCGTAAACGGCCGAAGCACCACCGGTGACAACATCAATCCGCTCGAGCATGCCAACTGGGATAGCCGACACATCGACTTCGCCGCCGACATCAAATGGAACCATACGTTTACCATCGACCAGGACCAATGTCCGGTTGGCATCCAGACCACGAAGGTCGACTGTCGTCGCACCGGATGTTCCGTTATTTACGTTCTGGTT
>CAYGUD010000026.1:6321-14866 GCA_964352865.1 uncultured Hyphomonas sp. | reverse complement strand
GAACTATCACGGCGCGAACGTCCGGTTTTTCTTCCGCAACATTAGATGTCGCCACACGGACAAAACGAGGCGGATTGTCTCCAAGTTGTGACATCAGAAATACCTGGCCCGCTATGGATTGCCCTGCGAGCGTTCGCTGTAAGGGGCTATTCGATGCATCAAGTGGCGTTGCCGTTTCGATGTCGAGAAATCCTATCTCTTCTGGCCATGCCATTGGCGGTGCCGTTGTAATCCCTCCAAGCATTTCTCGTGCGGCCGGGTTTATGAAGGCAATGCTTCCATCTCGGTTCAGTCCGATAACACCGCTCGTGGCTGTTTTGAGTACGGTTTCCAGAAGCGAAAGTGACTTCTCGTTGTCGCTTCTTGCTTGCACCAATTCGGTGATGTCGCGGGCAATTCCAATGAGAAACTTTTGATTCTTATTGTCTTTAAAACTGACTTTCCGGGTCAGCAATGACCGTCGTTGCCCGTTTGGGAATGATATGGTTTCCTCAACTTCGGAAAACCCCTCTTCAAACGCACGTCTATCTTCGATCAAGAAAGCGTCTTTTTCTTCGTCGTCATATTGTTCCAGCGTGGTTGTGCCGATGACACCCGAACGGACATCTTCCGGATACACCGCCAGGAATTTGTCGTTCGCACGAATGATTCTGAATGCGTCGTCTTTAACAAACACCATATCCGGCAAGTTTTGAAACATCAGATCCTGAAAGGTTTTTGCATCTGCAATCGCATTTTCGGCTTTGACTTGACTGGTAAGGTCAACATGCGCACCAAGGAATCGGATCGCTTTTCCGGTTTTGTCGCGGATCGCCATGCCGCGACAGCGCACCCAAACCGTACTTCCATCTGCATGAATATAGCGCACAACCTGATCATAGGGGTGGGACGGATCAGCGAGGTGTCGTTCGAAATTCTTTAGCGCCAACGCGCCGTCTTCGGGGAAAATCAAATTCTGCCATTCGGATGCTTTATGCGCCTTGGTTTCGGGATCGATCCCAAACAGGCGCCAAAATTCGGGGCTCATCCACTCATTTGCTGGGTTTTCCAGATCCCAGTACCAGACCCCGTCCAGTGAGCCAGAGCGTAAGAATTCCCAAATAGATATATCGCTCTGAATCGCTTGTTCGAGTTCAGTTTCGAGATAGTGCTTTTCTCGTGTCATGCCTCGCCCCTGTTAACGCTTCAGCAATGCAACGATTCGCCAATTGCCGGTGTCCAAAACCCGTTGATTTATTGTTACTGGTTTGTCGACACTTGCCGAGTGAAATCGATACGGATGTGTTGTTGTGACATCATTGCCCTGAACAAGCACCTCAAATCGAGCTGTCAGTCAAATGCGAACCAGCCTCCAGCACCGAACAGCGTAAGCGCTCTTATCCAGACAAAAGCTGGCGCCATTCGAAGCGGGCGGCGTTTCTCATCGGTTTGAACGTCTGACGCTGGTTGGTGTGGCGTTCATCCAGTAGGTCTTCCAGATTGCCCACTGAAAGTGAAAACTAGACTTGCACCCTCATGGCAAATTGGATGATTTCGCGCGGTGTTTTGTAATAGCGAAATGGGTTTTCGAAATTTCGCCGAACGCACTAATACCCGACGATGACGCAAATACTCAGCATGACCACCGCAATACCAGCAAAAATCAGAAATAGCGGGAAGACGAACTTCGCCCAGTCGATCCAATTGATCTTGGCCGTAGCCAGATAAGCGAGCAGTGTGCCTGACGTTGGCGTGATCATATTGGTCAAGCCGTTGCCAAACAGGAACGCGGCGAGAACCGTATTGGGTTCGACGCCTGCAAGCTGCCCCATCGGCCCCAGAATAGGCATGCTAATCGCGGCCTGACCCGACGTAGACGGGATAAGAAAGTCGAGCAGCAATTGCGAGACGAACATGCCTTGCGCAGCGATCATACCCCCGTTCTGACCGGTCAAATTGGTCAGATGAAAGACCACGGTATCGAGAACCTGACCCTTCTCAAGCACCACTGAGACTGCTGCGGCGACGCCGATGAGAAAGCAAGCCATCAAGATCGATTTCATTCCGTTCACAAACGCAGTTGCAGAGAAATTGACGTGTCGACCGCTGACAATTGCGAGGAGCACGCTGATAGAAATGTAATATGCGGAGAGGGCACGACTGTCCCACTGCCAGGTGTTCGATGCGTAAACGAGAAACCCAATACTGCCCATCAGGATGGTAAGCATGGCGGCGTGGCGCGCGGAGAGCTTAGGGGCAGCGGCGGTATGCGCCACCTGCGTGGCCGCGCTGTGCACACCCTCTCTGCGGATCATGTACATCATGAATGCGATACCGATCACCAGGAAGACAAGATAGAAATAAGTCCGCCCGAGCGCGCCGCTGAACACGGGAACGCCCAAGAGCGGCTGCGCGATGGTCAGAGGCAGCGGATTGGTAATCGAGGACAGATACCCAATTTTCGCACTGACCGTGACGATGCCGAAACCGATCATCCTTGATAATCCGAGCTTCTCAGCCATGGTCACCACAATTGGAATGATGATCAGATATTCTGACGCCAACCCCAGAAATGTACTGCCAAGCGATAGGGCGACCATCAATCCGATCGTCAGGACATAGACATTTCCACTGACGGCAGCCACGAGCTTTTCGAGACCGGCATTGATCGCGCCGGACTCCTTCATAATTCCGAACATACCGCCAATAATCAGAACCATGAAGATCAGGCCGGACGCGCGCTCCAGGCCAATCGGAATGGCCAGAAACATGTCCAGCAAACTCACCGGTTGAGCGGTCCCAACAGACGTTTCGGCGCCGCCGAGTGGGCTTAAAAATGTCACCTGCTTTTCCAGCGTCTCATAGGTGCCGGGGACGACGCTGCGGCCTTCTCTTTCAAAACTACCAGAGGGGACCAAATATGTGAGGATCGTGGCCAGGACGACAATTGCGCCCAGAATCACGATCGGATGAATCGAGTCGCCTTTTTGAACGGGCGCTTGTTCCGAAGAGGCTGAGATATCCGGCAAAGGGTTTTTGGGCAGGGGCGGCGTGGTCATTTTATTCATATCCTTCAGACGCGGCCACAATTGGCACATCTATGCATGAGCGATGTCCTTCGCCAAAGTGGATTCGGTTCATTGCCACCCGCTGGCTTTGCGCGGCTCCTTGCGCTTTACCCGTATTGGGATTGACATCGAAATGCGGAAAACTGCTTCCTGAAATCATGATCCGCATCCGGTTTCCGGCTCGAAATCGATTCGCAATCGGCGTGAGTTTGAACGAGGTTTGATAGATTTCACCGGGCGTCATGAGCTTCGGTTCTGTCCAAGAATTGCGGTAGCGCAGCCGCAGCAATCCGTGCGCGATATTAATCGCGGTCTCTTCGGATATGCTGTTCGGATCTGGATAAACGTCGATCAGGCGCGCATGAAAATCCGTATCCGGACAATCTGATGATATAGCGAGATGAATCTCGATCTCTCCGGCCACATCTAAGGGATCTGTCAGGATGGGCGTTTCAAAGACAAGCACGTCCTCGCGATCGGCCAATCTTCGACCCGGCGCCGAGCATCCAAAAAAGTCAGGGCGCTCGACTTGATCAAAAGACCCGCCAAACATGACCGGTTCTCCCGATGTAATCGCGCCGCCAATCGAAGGTGTCGGGCGGTTTGGATCAAACCTGAGAGAGACAGCCGTCTCAACCGTGCCAGATGGTGCTTCGACCAAACCACCGGGTGCCGTGAGGAAAAACCGACGGGACAGACGGTTTGCTGGCGGGAAGTTCGTGCTTTCGTGCCACTCACCTCCATGGCAGATCCGCCCAGTTTCGGTTCGCTCACCATGGTCGCCGCCCATCTGAAAATAGGAGACTTTGCTTTTCGTGAACCTTTGGTGTGCTTTGCCTTTGAGACAATGATCAAACCATTTCAGCCGGTATTCAAGATAACTGGACTCGAAATGCGTGTTGAAGATCGCGTTGCGCCCGAAGTCGACGTCACCCGCATATGATCTGACTCTCGCGCCATGCGTCCAGGGCCCCATGATCAGATGGACCGGTGAACGGTTTTGCTCAGATAACGCCTGGAAGTGCCGCACGCTGGTCCGCACATACGGATCGAACCAGCTTCCAATGACCAGGACGGGTATATCAGGAAAGTTCGAATAGTGTTCTTGCGCCGCGAGTCCTGGCCGTTTCCACCCTTCAGAATACTCGCTCTGCGTCCATTGTTGGAACATATAGTTCTCATAGTCAGGCGCAGCAGAAACCGGAGAATGCCCTCGACGCCATGGCATATGCTCGAGCCAGTGCCACAGATCTTCCCGCTGCAATCGCTCAAGTGCTTGTGCGTTTCCAGAATGCTCTGCCTGTTTAACGGCGTGCCGATGGGCCCAGACAGCCTGCTTCAGTTCAAACGCGCCGCCTTGTCGAATGCCTTCGTGAAAGGCATTCCAAAAGCCACCAGAATCGAGCACCATACACTTCAAGCCGGGCGGGTTCAGCGCCGCAAGCGCCGATTGTGTGTGTGCGCCGTACGACATTCCCATGGTGCCAATCGAACCATTGCACCAGGGTTGAGACTGGAACCATTCCAATGTGTCGAAGCCGTCATAGGCTTCATTCACGTATTTGGTGAAAGATCCCTGCGAGCAATATCGCCCGCGGCAATCCTGCATCACAACAATGTAGCCCGAAGCCGCCATTGTCCGGGACAACGCTTCACGCGTCATCGGTTGGGCGCTGTCTTCGCTGAGATATTCCCACCGGCTCTCTCCGCGCTTGTTGTACGGCGTTCGTTCCAGGATCACCGGCAAAGGGTCTCCGTCGAAGCCCTTGGGAAAGTAAACATCGGTAGCGAGTCGGACGCCGTCCCGCATGGGAACGTCGAACTCCGATCGTGTCACATGTTGCGCATCGACCGCTTGCGACATCTGGCCTCCTGAACCTTGCCTCTTTCGAGCCTGTTCCGCGGCGCGGTACAAAGGCTGAATAGGCAGCGCTTTTAAGCCGGTGGTTTGTGCTCTGAGAAGCTCATGAAACATCTCGATAGCGTCATTCCAGAATCGCATAATGCGACCACGGCTCAGTCGGATGATCTACGGCGACTCCCATCACTTGATCGATCTGAGTTGGAGCACGGGGACAATGTCTTAGGGAAGCACCTATGCGATATTGGAATGGCACGCTTCCAATTCTGCATAAGATTGCGGCCTCATTCATTTCGCTGAACCTTCACCTAGCACCAGAAATCCGATAGGAGGAAACCACGATGAAATCGGTGAGTAGGCTTACGCGCTCGCGCACAATTATCCGGTCAACAAGACAGGCCTTGCTGGCCTGCTGCTGTAGTGCTGCATTTATGTCGGTGCCTGCTCTCGCGCAGGACGAAGCGACCTCAGAAGAGGACGAAGTCGCGGTTCTGCAGAAGGTCGTCACAACCGGGTCTCTCGTTCGGCGCAGCACATTCCAGGGAAAGTCACCCGTGCAGGTCGTCGATCGCTCGCAGTTTACGGCGGAAGGTGCGGGCAATGTGACGGACATTGCCAAGAACCTGACGGTCAACACCAATTCACTGTTCCAGAACGAGACTGGAGATTTGATCGGCACATCGCAGTTCAATATCCGCGGCCTGGGCGTTGGCTCGACTTTGACGCTGATCAATGGCCGCCGCGGTGGCAAATCAGCCACGACGGATACGGACGGCAATCAGTTCTTCGACATTAATCAATTGCCACTTTCGATGATTCAGCGGGTGGATGTTCAAACCGATGGTGCCTCGGCAACATATGGCTCTGACGCTGTCGGCGGCGTGGTCAATGTGATCACGCGGAAAGGTTTTGAAGGATTGGAGTTGACTGGGCGATATGAGAACGCGTCGAACTCTGCCTACTCATTGGATTTCGCCTCAGGCGTCGCAGATGAGCGTGGAAGCATCAACCTCTATGCGCGCTACTATTCCCAGGACAACAATCTACGAAGCGATTTCGACTGGTTGAATGAGCGCGTTGGCGGCAATGGCGACATCACGCAAAGCCGCTTCATTTCATCAACCGGCGCACCAGGCAGCTATCGCCCGGCCTCCATAGATGCAGCGACCGGCGTGATCACAGAAGGGGGGACGAGCACACGCGTCGCCGACCCGAATTGTGAAGCAGCAGGCGGCATTCTCACCGGGACGATCTGTCGGCATAATTTCATCGATCAGGTGGATATCATCCCGGAAGAGCACCGCTTTCAGGCTTTCTCCGAACTCGAATTCAACGTGAACGACAAGCTGACCGCGTTTTCCGAGATGAGCTTTTCAAACAACAGGATTGTCCGAACCCAAGGTCCGTTTACGTTCGGCAACGGGCTCGTGTCCAACGGTCGAACCTTTATCCCCGGGGACCATCCCTTCAACTTTTTCGTGGATGACGGCGCAGGCGGCCTGGACTACATCGATCCAAGCATTTGGGATAATTCTGTTCACACCGCAGTGCCTCTATCGGGCCAGTTGCGACCGCTCGGCGATGAGTTGAACGCGCGCCGCAATGGAGCAGAAAACCTCGAATACATCATTCAATACACGCGCGGTGTCGTTGGATTTGAATATGAATTGCCAAACAACTGGGCCGCGACGACGTCTTATGTCTATTCTCGCGCCGATTGGCAGAAAAATGCGCCCTATGGCATCGCTGCAGATGCTTATGCACAGTCCATTCTTGACGGCGCCTTCAATCCGTTCGGGACGCGCCTCTCAGATCCGACCTTGGTGTCACCCAAAGATGGCACAAGCCTCGCGGGCACGAGTCAGGACGCCATTGACCAATTCATCTACACCGAGCGCGATCGAGCGGAGTCCACACAACAAGTCGCAGAGATTATTATCAGCGGCGACGCGTTTGCAATGCCGGCTGGTACTGTCGGGCTTGCCTTTGGCGCACAGTTCCGAGACGAAAGCTTTGAGTATGAAGCCGATCCGATCCGCGCAGCTGGCGAAGGCCGCCGATCTTCAACCGAGCCTTTCTTGCAATCCGGTGAACAGGACGTCTGGGCGCTGTTTGGCGAGGCGGTCATCCCGATCCTGCCCAATTTCGAAATCCAGGCGGCGCTTCGGCACGAAAGCTATGGAGGAAGTGTTGGCGAAACAACCGACCCCAAGATTGCAGCGCGATGGGACCTGACAGATTCGCTGTCTCTGCGCGGCTCCTATGGTACGTCCTTCCAGGCGCCGTCGGCGCGTCAAACCAGTTCTTCCGTCGGCTCGACCATTATTGACAGTTCAGTCGCGTTCAATGCAACAAGCGGGGCTTTGGAATGCGGTGCATCGAGCGAGCAAAACAATGTCATCGTCGGCACGAGCGGTAGCGATAGCTTGAAGCCAACCGATTCCAAGAACATCAATGCGGGTCTGATTTTCCAACCCAGCAGCGGCTGGCGGTTCGGCGCAGACTATTGGAGCTTTGAATATACCGACCTGATCACCGCAGACGGGTCCGCGCAATCCATCATTGATAGCGACTGCTCTGACGGGATCCCGAACGATCCCCGGATCACTTATAACCCGGATGGCACCGTTCGCCGGGTGGATTTGAGCTTTATAAATACCGGCATGGTTGAAACAGATGGCTTCGACTTGAGTGCAGACTATGGAACCGATCTCGAGACGATCGGCGACATCAATATCGGCCTGAAAGTCAGCTATGTCCAAACGTTCGATATCCAAACAGAAACAGGCGGTCCGGTGGTCGATGGCGCCGGCAACCGGAACTTTACCAACCAGTTTGGACCTGTTCCGAAATGGCGGGCCAATCTGAGTGCGGGCTGGTCGAAGGGAAATCACACGGCGAATGTCGTGGCGCGGTATATTCACAGCTACGCCAATGATCAGCTGAGCGATGGTAGCGATGTTGATTCATTCGTCACCGCTGACCTTCAATACGGGTACGCCTTCGACACTGAAGGTTTGCTGCAGGACGCTGGCGTGATCCTGGGCGTGCGCAACGTCCTCGATCAAGATCCACCATCGGTCGGGGATTCTGATCCGGCTGGTCGTGGCACACGCCCCGGCTATGAAGCTTCAATCCACGATGTGCGAGGGCGAACCGTTTATCTCGAACTCAGAAAGGCCTTCTAACAATATCCAGCCTTTCAGGTCCCGGCGGGATTATCCTCCGACTCTCTCCCTCCGCCGGGGCCTCTTTTCTTAAACCCGCGAACGCAGCTCGCACCCTTAGAGGAAGACATGGCTTCAAAAACATCCCTCAGCAGGCTCGAACATTGGTACACTAAGCGTGATCCACACAATCATGTGTTGACGCGCCATTCCCCGTCATACGTCCTCGCCGATGCATCTGCCGCATTAGCGGAATTTCAGTTTGTCCTAACAACGGCGACGCCCGAGCAAATCTGTGAGGCTATGACCGCGCTTAAGGCCCGCATTCTAGACCGCAATCGCGAAATCAATGAGACAGGTATGCTGCAAAAGACCTCGGCTTTCGAAGACTAAACAGGGGAGGGGGCAGCCTCCTGAACGAAAACGACCGTTCAGCTCAAAGGTTCTTCTCAAGAAATGAAATGAACTCC
>CAYGUD010000026.1:0-6221 GCA_964352865.1 uncultured Hyphomonas sp. | reverse complement strand
GAACGAAAACGACCGTTCAGCTCAAAGGTTCTTCTCAAGAAATGAAATGAACTCCGCGGTGACGCGAGATGGCGGCACAGAGCTCGCAGTGATAATATTGTACTCATGCCGAATGATCGGTTTGAAGCGCACCAGTGCCAATCCCTGATCGCGATAATGTTCGGCCAGTAATCCATTGACGATCGCGATGCCGACCCCTGAGGCGGCGAGTGAGCAGGATGCACTGACCGAATGCGTTTCAATTGCAAGATCAATTGACGTCTGAGCTTCGGTGAACGCGCGCTCAATTTCCCACCTGAAATTTGATCCTTTTCCAAGCAGGATAAGCTTCTCTTTCGCTAGGTCTTTTGGTGACAGCTCACTCCGGTCGCTCAGCGGATGCGATGCCGGCATGGCACAAACAGTCTCACCCTGCAGGATGGAGCGCACCGCAAGACCGGGTGGCAGGACACCAGACTTCACAAAGCCGCAATCCACACTGCGCAGAGATACAAGCTCGGCAGCGGTGGACTGATTTCGCGAGTCGATGCGCACTTTCAGGCCGGGGTTTTGTGCCAGGAATTTCGACACAAGATCTGCAAGGATCGCTTCCACGAAGGTCGGCGGGGCGACGATCGACAAGCTGCTGCGTTCAAACCGGCCAATCTCCGCAGCGACCTCTTCGATGCGCTCAAGGCCCTTAAGCGCCAAATCCACTTCTTCGCTCAAAGCCTTGGCTTCTTCGGTGGGCGTCAGCCGACCGCCATCTCTGATGAACAGGTAGAGGTTCAGTTCGGCCTCGAGCTGACTGATATGTCGGCTAACGGCTGACTGCGTGATCCCAAGCCGCTTTCCGGCTTCCGTGGCCGAGCCCGAAACCATAATTTCTTTAAAACTCTCAAGGGCTTTGACGTTTTTGTAGGCCATATAAATCCTATAACGCTGAATCCGCTTCCCCACCACGAAGAGTCGAAGAAAAAGTGTTGTCAGTCTAATGCGAACCCGTCTCCATCAGCTTACGGGGTAGGGCTCTTATCCAGCCAGAAGCTGGCCCTATGCTGAGAGGGCGGCGTTTGAAATAGCGATATGGGTAATAGGTCGTGAGCCGACCATAGAGCAGGGCGGTTAAAGCTCACTTTACGCTGACAACGCCGCCGGCAGCACTGTGCAGCAAGCGGTGAGAAAGACCGTATTGCATTTTAACGGGTTATGCCCGACGAGACTGTTCAGATCCAAACTCTCCTGATGGTTTGCCAAGAGACGCTCATGCTGCCGCTAAGATTATCTCAGATCCTGGACCCCGCTCTTTCTGCGCTTGGACGTATGGCCGCTCGGGCGACGTTGACGCCTTATTCTGATGAGGCCGCGCTGGAGGCGGGCGACAGCAGCTGGCGCCAATCGCTCGATGGTGACTGGCGCTTTCAATTGGTGGAGCGGCCGGATCACGCTGCGGCAGATTGGATCACACAAAGGACGACCGCGGCACCGTGGCGCGATATCAAAGTGCCTGGTGTATGGACGCTGCAAGATACAGGCGATCTTCCTCATTACGCCAATTGGCAAATGCCCTTCGCATGCCCAAAGCCGCCAGACATTCCGGAAGATAATCCTACCGGCCTTTATCGAACAGTGTTTCAGATGAGTGAACCAGAATTGTCGCGAAACACTGTCCTGCATATTGGCGGTTTCGAGAGCCTCGCACTGGTCTGGTGCAATGGCGTGTTCGCCGGGATGGCAAAAGATTCGCGATTGCCCAGCGAATTCGAGCTGTCAGAGTCTGTGCAACTGGGCGAAAACCAACTCGCAATTATGGTCCTGCGCTGGTGCGACGCGACCTGGATTGAAGATCAGGATCACTGGAATCATGGTGGTCTACACCGATCCGTCTGGATTGAATCACGCGGCGCGACGCATGTTCGAGACCTGGTCATCGATACGGATTATGACCCGGACACTAAAACCGGATCCGCCAAAGTCCGTATCGAAGTGGCCGGACCGTCTGCGGGATGTCACGTTTCAGCGCGCCTGGAGGACGCTGACGGCAACAGAGTTGCGCCCGTGAAAACAGCGCCGGTTGATCAATTTGACACCGCGCAATCGACAGGCGGGCAGTGGCGCCAATCCTATTCATTCGATGGTTATGCCGCGGCGCTCGACTTCGACATCTCGGACGCCAAGCCCTGGTCCGCCGAGCGCCCGTCCCGGTATCGCCTGGTAACGGAGTTGCAGTCGCTGAACGGTGAATGCCTGGAAGTGCATGAGACGTGGTTTGGATTTACCCGCATAGAAGCAACTGGCCGCCGTCTGAAAGTGAATGGCCGGCCGATCATTCTGATCGGCGTCAATCGCCACGACCATCATCCGGAGAATGGCAAGACCTGCTCGCTTGAGGATTTCAGGGCCGAGCTGATCACTATGAAACGGCACAATATCAATGCCATCCGCACAGCGCATTATCCGAATGACCCCGCGCTGCTTGATCTCGCCGATGAGCTGGGCTTTTACGTGATTGACGAGGCAAATGTCGAATGTCACGCGCGCTGGACCGAAGTGGCTAAGCATCCGGGATATCAAGCCGCGATCATTGAGCGCACGGTGCGGATGATCGCGCGCGATCGAAACCATCCCAGCGTCATCAGTTG
The DNA here is from genome assembly GCA_964352865.1 of uncultured Hyphomonas sp. GTDB lineage: Bacteria > Pseudomonadota > Alphaproteobacteria > Caulobacterales > Hyphomonadaceae > Henriciella. The sequence goes on along the minus strand of CAYGUD010000026.1, from coordinate 3,600 downwards.
GTCGCTCGGCAATGAGGCGGGTCACGGTCCGGCGCATGATGCCGCGGCGGCGGCGGCCCGACACCTCGATCCGAAGCGGTTCGTACATTATGAGGGCGCTGTCTCACTGCGGCTAAGCTTCCCATTTGGCCGCTCACCCGAGACGACGCAGCAAAAGCCGTCAGAGCGGGAAATCGCAGCGACGGATGTCGTTTGTCCGATGTATCCGCCGATTGATCACATCGTTGATTGGGCGCGCTGGGCAGAAGCGAGCGGCGAGGATGATCGGCCTTTGATGCTGTGCGAATTTTCTCACGCCATGGGCAATTCAAACGGATCCCTTTCGGCTTATGTCGACGCGTTCTTTGCGGAGCCGGCTCTGGCTGGCGGATTTGTCTGGGACTGGCGCGATCAGGGACTGCCAAAGACTGACGAGCAGGACCGTTTTTACTGGGCCTATGGCGGGCACTATGGCGACCAACCAAATGACGCAAATTTCAACATCAATGGCCTGGTCGGCCCGGACGGCGTGCCGCATCCTGCCTTGCGAGAATATATGTGGGCAGCGCGGCCGGTAAAATGCGATTGGCTCGGCGCGGGGAAAATTAGCTGTGAGAACCGGCGCGCCTTCGCGTCGACTGAAGATCTCAGAATGACGTGGCATGTGCTTCGAAACGGCGTCTGTGTGGAGCAGGGCGAGATGAGGCCAATCTTGCAGGCTGGCGAACGAAGCGAGCTAGAGATTCCTATGCTGACCAAGATAACCGATGATGTGGAGTGGCATCTTTCGGTAGAGTGGGTCTTGGCGGAGGCAACCGACTGGGCCGATGCCGGGCATTGTATGGCCTGGGATCAGATTGCGATTGCGAGCGCCGGAACTGAAATGGCGCGGCTCACGATCGCTCCTAATGCCTCTTCTAAAGTAGAAATCACAAACGGCGAAATCTTGTTCGATGGCGCGCCGATCCTGGCATCAGCGATCACGCCTTGTCTGTGGCGCGCGCCGACTGACAATGATGGCGGCAAGCCTGGGACCCGGCCGCTTTTTCAAAGCAAGACCAGCGAATGGGTTGGGTATGGGCTGGACACGCTCGTGCCGGGTGAGGTGCGGGTTGAGGCAATCGGCAATGAAGACGGCTTTGCGTTTGAGAGGAGCTGGACCGGGGAAGCGGGCGAGGCGTTGCAACATAAGAGCATTTGGCGCTCAGCCGGGGATCATGTTCATATCTCGGAGACTTTGATCATTCCAGAGGCGTGGAAAGACGTGCCGCGCATTGGCGTTCGGTTCGAAATTCCGGAACGGTATCAAAAACTGGTCTGGTTTGGCCTTGGGCCAGACGAGTCCTATCCTGACCGCTGCGGTGCGCAGACCGTCGGGATCTGGACGTCATCAGTGGCGGATCAATATCATCCTTATGTGCGTCCCCAGGAATATGGCGCGCATGAGCAATGCCGCTGGTTCCGTTTGTTGGATGAGCAGGGGAATGGTCTGCAAGTGACGTTGCCGAAACCGCTAAGTTTTACAGCCCGGCCGCATCATGATGTCGACCTCAATCAGGCCGAGACGCTGGCGGAACTTGCAGCGCGCGGCACGACAGAAGTACATATTGATGTTGGACTAAGAGGGCTTGGCACTGCCGCATGTGGGCCTGATGCCTTGCCCGAGTTTCTGATCGGGCCGGGCACATATCAGTTTTCCTGGATGCTTCACGGTATTCGCGGCCGGGTGTGAGACCGGCTATTTATCTCTCACCGGCTCGAACTCATACAATGAGATACCGCGCGCATGGGCATCGAATTTGAGCTTTCTGTTGAGCGGCGCGTGAGCGCGAGAGGCGCAATTCTGGCGATCGCAGAGATAGCAGTTCACGCCAATCGGCGTCGGCTTTTGCGCGGCCACATCCAGGCGATCAAAGTAGACCAGGTTTTCAGCATAGGCCTTATCGCATCCTAGACCGATGGCGACGCGGGCGGGCGGGCGTCCATGATAACCACGTGACCGGTTGATTGCTTTCGAGATCGACACATAAGTTGTCTCGTCCGGCATCTGAATCAGCTGCGTAACCGTTTCACCAGGCTGTTCGAACGTGCGGTGAATGTTCCATTTTGGGCAAGCGCCGCCAAATTTCGAGAAGTGGAAGCGTCCCGCACTGAACCGTTTCGAGACATTTCCGGCAGCATCTATGCGAATAAAAAAGAATGGAACCCCGCGCGCGTCGGGTTTTTGCAGCGTTGTCAGACGGTGGGCTGTCTGCTCGAAACTGGTGCCAAACCGGTGGCTTAGGAGATCAACATCATAGCGGGTATCTTCGCAGGCTTTGATGAAGGCATCATATGGCATCAACAAAGCTGCAGCGAAATAGTTGGCGAGTGACACGCGGGCCAGGCCCACGGCGCTTTCATCCTTGATCCCGGAGGTATTGACGATGCTGTCGATCAGCTCGCGATACTCCAATAGGACGAGTTGAAAAGCGAGTTGAAACTGACGCCCGGTTGGATGTAAAAGTTCTGAAATATCAATGCCTGAGCGATGCCGGTCGAAATATGTGAAGGCGCTTGGCATGGCCGACGTGGGCAGGATGCGCACACGTAATTTATACTTTTGTTCGAGGCGTTCCTGGATCGCGATTTCGAGCGATTTGCCAGATTCTGTGAGCGTCTTGTTGAACCGCGTGGCGGTTTCATCCAGCTCCGGGAAATAGTTGTTCTGCTCATGCAGGAACTGCCGCACCGCTTCGACCGGGCGGGCGCTTTCTTCGAGCAGTTCGACTTTCTCACGATCGGCGAGGGGATTGGCATCCGAATATGTGCTGAGCGCCAGTTCGCGGTAGCGGGCATGCAGACGTAGAAAGGCTTTGACGGCTTCCGGGCTCGCTCCGACCATTTCCTCAATCTCGGTTTTGCTGACATTGACGTCGCCAAAGACCGGATCACGCAGAGCGCCCACGATATCATTGACCAGCCCGGCATCCATGTCCTTGGCCAGATCAGAGACATTGATGTCAAACTCTTCCGCCAGTTTGAGCAGAACGGTTGCGCTTACAGGCCGTTGATTTCGTTCGATTAAGTTTACGTAGGTTGCAGACACGTCGAGCCGCCGCGCGAACTCAGCCTGTGTCAGGCCAAGCATCGTACGCAAGCGTTTGACGCGGGGACCGATGATGAGTTTTTTCTTCACGCTGTCACCTATAACAAAATTTACAAAAGTTACATACCAAAATTTACATAACAAACAATAAAACCCAATAATAACAATTGTCTGTGGACCTGGCATGAGAATTGTAAATACTGACACATGATTTCGAACATGTGGAGTTTGTGATGTCCGACACTTTGATCAAGAATGCTGTTTCGGCAGCGACCCCAACACCGCGCCACCGCCGTCCGGCAGAAGTGCTTGGGGGTATGCCGCCAGCCTATGAGCGTGTCCTGACGCATCGAGCGCTCCTCTTCATTGCAGATCTGGAGCGTCGCTTCGGGCCACAGCGTAGAATTCTGCTTGAGAATCGCCGTCTCGCGCAAATGCGCTTTGACGATGGTGAGTTGCCAAGCTTCCCGCTCGAAACGGAACATATCCGCAAATCTGTCTGGGAAGTCGCTCCGGTTCCAAAAGTTCTGCAG
>CAYGUD010000025.1:0-15093 GCA_964352865.1 uncultured Hyphomonas sp. | reverse complement strand
TGGCTTCCTGAGGAAAGCTGCTGGGGCGGCGGCAATAGTGAACGCCAATGCTACACAGACCGCCCCGACAATGTTGATGTCGTCAACGGCCAATTGCGCCTGATGGCGCTACCTGAAAACTATACTGCGGCTAATTTTCCACCGGAGTTCAATGAGACACCGGTAACTTTCGTCACGCAGGAATATACCTCTGGAAAAGTCAGAACGCGCGAACTTGCAGACTGGAAATATGGCCGCTTCTCGGCGCGCATGAAGCTCCCTGAGGGACAAGGGACCTGGCCAGCTTTCTGGATGATGCCGATTGAGGACTATTATGGTCTCTGGCCACTTTCTGGTGAGATCGACATTATGGAAGCCGTCAATCTTGGCGCTGCTTGCAACCAATGTGATGGACCATTTGAAGACCGGATCGCGGGCACCATTCACTTTGGCAATTCTCGTCCTGCCAATGACAATTTCGGTGATGCCAGCGATTTGCCAGACAATGCGAATCCACAAGACGGGTTTCACGTTTACACAATCGAATGGGGCGAAGGGCAAATTCTCTGGTACGTCGACGACCTCCTCTATTTCAAAGCAGATCGTTCGGATTGGTACACGGTCGCGCCCGAGGCGTCTGGAAACATCAACGCGCCTTTTGACCGGAATTTCTATATGATGCTGAATTTCGCCGTCGGCGGAAACTATCCCGAAGACACGAACGAGGCACGGTTTGAGCCGGACTCCTTTCCGGAGCAATTATTGGTCGACTGGGTGCGTGTCTATCAATGCGAAGACGACCCGGACACTGGGCGGTCGTGCATGCAGGAATAGCGCATTCAGAGCGCGCTCTTTATCTTTAAGTGGGCGCGCTCGTTTTCAGCGCCAGGGCGTGTAACTCGCCGCCCATAGTGCCCTTCAGAGCCGCGTATACCATTTGGTGCTGAGCGACGCGGGTCTTACCGCGAAACTGTTCAGATATAATTTCCGCTTGCCAGTGATCATTATCACCCGCGAGATCTGTCAATACGATCTCAGCGTCCGGGAAGGCTTCGCTGAGGAAGCCTTCCAGAGTTTCTCGTGTCATTGCCATAATTCTATGCCGGCTCCGGCTCGCCGCCAAAGTCACCACTTTTGTCCTTGCGGCGCTTGCCGATCACCGGAACCGCGGCATTTGGACGTGGCGGCTCATCTGGCTCGTCCGGACGTTCTGGCCGCTTGCCGCTATCGATCAGCGCACGGATTTCATCGCCGCTAAGCGTTTCGTATTCGAGCAGAGCTTCTGCTAAAGCTGACCATTGATCGCGGAACTTAGTCATCACGTCGCGGGCATCATCCATACCTTTTTGGATCAGTTTGCGAACTTCTTCCTCAATTTTCTGGGACGTCTCTTCAGACACTGAGGAGGATTGAACCAATTGCTGACCAAGGAAGACCTGACCCTGGTCTTCGCCATAATCGACGGGACCAATTTCGTCTGACAGACCCCAGCGCGTCACCATGGCCCGTGCCAGACGCGTCGCTTGCTGAATATCTGAAGCAGCACCGGCCGTAACCGCGTCGTCGCCAAATTTTTCTTCTTCAGCGACACGGCCACCCATGATGATCGCCAGACGAGATGTCATCTCGATTCGGCTCATCGACAGTTTATCGTCTTCCGGCAGCTGCATGACCATGCCCAGCGCGCGACCGCGTGGAATGATTGTGGCCTTGTGGACCGGATCGGCCTTCGGCACTTTCATTGCCACGATTGCGTGACCGGCCTCATGCCAGGCAGTCAGTTCTTTTTCTTCCTGGCTCATCACCATAGAGCGACGCTCCGGCCCCATCAGAACCTTGTCTTTCGCGTCCTCGAACTCTGCCATGGAAACAACGCGTTTGCCGCGGCGAGCCGCCAGAAGGGCAGCTTCGTTGACCAGGTTTGCGAGATCTGCGCCTGAAAAACCAGGCGTCCCTCGCGCAATGATCTTGGGCATCACATCTTTCGCCAGCGGAACATTGCGCATGTGGACCTTGAGAATTTTCTCGCGGCCAATCACATCCGGATTGCCTACAGTCACCTGGCGGTCAAACCGTCCAGGACGCAGCAGCGCCGGATCAAGCACGTCGGGGCGGTTAGTGGCAGCAACAATGATGATGCCATCATTTGATTCAAAGCCGTCCATTTCAACGAGCAACTGGTTGAGCGTCTGCTCGCGTTCATCATTTCCGCCGCCAAGACCGGCGCCGCGGGAGCGACCGACCGCATCAATCTCATCAATAAAGATGATGCACGGCGCGTTGCGCTTGGCCTGTTCAAACATATCGCGGACACGACTGGCACCGACGCCGACAAACATTTCAACGAAATCAGAGCCTGAAATCGTGAAGAATGGCACGCCAGCTTCGCCGGCAATGGCGCGCGCGAGGAGCGTTTTACCAGTTCCCGGAGGGCCGACGAGAAGCGCGCCTTTAGGGATCTTGCCGCCCAAGCGTTGGAACTTGGCAGGGTCTTTCAGAAAATCGACGACTTCTTCGAGTTCCTCTTTGGCTTCATCAACGCCTGCAACATCGTCAAATGTGACCCGGCCTTGTTTCTCTGTCAGCAACCGGGCTCGCGACTTACCGAAGCTCATCGCACCGCGGCCACCGCCACCAGATTGCATCTGACGCATGAAGAAGAACAGGATCGCAACAATGAAGATGATTGGCAGCAAGCCCATAATCAAGTCACCGAGATTGAACCCTGTGTCCGGGTCGTCGACAACTGAAGGGACGTCTAGTTCAATCAGGCGATCGCGAAGCGCTCCCAGATCCTGGCTTTTTTGCGCGAAAATACGCTCATTGCCCGTCGTCATCGCCGTGACCTTGGTCGGCGTGATAACCACTTCAGAGAGCTGCTGGCTTTCCGCCAGATCGTAGACTTCAGAAATATCAACTTCCCGTGCCCCAGCTTGAGACGGGTTGTTTTGCATGACAGCCAAAAGGCCGAGGAGGAGGACTGCAATCAGGCCCCAAACTGCGAGATTACGCATATTCATCGATCGTTCCAGACGTTAGAAGAGTCAGAGAGGACAATATAGGGTAAGGATTTCACGAAAACGACTCAAATCGTGTCAATCTATGCCATAAGCTTCATCTATGACTGCAATTTGGGCGCCAGAAGACGCCGTGTTGAGGGATAATCCATGAAAGACGCACTGAAAGTCTATGGCCCATTGGCGGCTGTGATCTTGATATTGCTTATCATCACCATGCGGTACATCGCGCCGCCACCGCCAATGGACTTGCGCTTCGCAGCTGGCGGGGCCGACGGCCAGTATTATGCGCTGGCGCAACAATACGCGGACGCGCTGGCGGTTCATGGGATCACTGTGGAAGTCCTGGAAACTGCTGGCACGGTCGAAAACTATCGTCTGCTCGACTCTGGCGACGCCGATGTCGCGCTTCTGCAAGGCGGCATCGCCAGCGACTTGGGGGATCAGCGTGCGCAATCGCTTGGCGGTGTCCTGGCTGAGCCGTTCTGGATCTTCGTACCGCGCGATAGCAGCGCCAAGGATTTTGGTGACTTGCACGATATGGTTGTTGCCGCTGGGTCGGCCGGATCTGGCACCCGAGCGATGACGGAAAGGTTGCAGCGCGAGTGGGGCGGTGCATGGGCGCCGCTCAATCCGCTTGCCGGCAGCGCAGCAGCGACCGCCCTGATCTCTGGCGATATCGATGCGGCGGTTTTTACAGCTTCCGTCGATGCCAGTTACGTTCAGCGACTATTGCGCGATCCGGAAATCCGCTTGATCGGCGTGCGGCGGGCGCCGGGACTGGCGATGCGCGACGCCGCGCTGGCACCGGTCATCCTGTATGAAGGCGTCGTCGATATGGACCGCAACATTCCTGCATCAAATGTCTCGCTCATAGCAGCGATCGCTCAACTCGGTGTGCGAGAGGGCCTCCATCCGGCATTGCAAGCTGTGCTGCTTGAAGCGGCTGAGCCGATCCACGATTCAGGTACAATGATTACACCGGGCAGCACGTTTCCGGACGCGACACAGACTGATTTGGTTCTATCCTCTGAAGCCAGGCGGTTTTATCGCAAAGGCCCGACTTTCCTACGCCGCTATTTCTCTTTCGGCTGGGCGAACTTCTTCGAGCGCGCATGGGTGTTTCTCATACCCTTGATCACGTTGATGATCCCGCTCGTGCAAATGGCACCGCCCGTCTATCGCTGGCGCATCCGGCGCAAGATCTATGTCTGGTACAATGACCTGCGTGATCTCGAACGCCGTGGTGTCGCGGCGCAAAATGATGCATCACGCGAAACAGTTCTGGCAGAGATCCAGGCGCTACAACATGAAGTTGGGCAGGTCGAAGTGCCCGTGTCTTACAATGATGAACTTTACCATTTGCGCAGTCATATCAATTTCGTCGAAGCGTTGATTGCCCGGCACAGCGCGCAATAGGGCAGCTCAGTTTAGAATTTGTCGAAGTCCAAATTAGCTTTGCAGATTGACCGCAGCGGCAATCATCGATGATAGTTCTAAAAAAGAACTAGCGGAGACAGTAAGATGAAACCTGTATCTCTGGTTATTGGCGCTGGCGCGGGCATTGGTGGCACTGTCGGTGCGAAATTTGCGAGCGAAGGCTTCCACGCAGTGCTGTGTCGGCGCAGCGACAAAGACGGCCTCGACCAACTGGTTAACGGCATCACGTCAGCAGGCGGCGACGCCACCGGCCTGTTGCTCAACGCGGTTGACGATAATGCGATCGAAGACTGCGTTGCGCATGTGGAGCAGAATATCGGCCCGATCGAGGTCGTGATCTATAATCTTGGCGCACAAATTGGCGATCGCCCGCTCGAAGACACAAGCTACAAAGCGTTCGAAATGGGCTGGCGGCTGGCAACATTTGGCCTCTTCCGGATGGCCAAATCGGTCTGCCCTCTGATGGAAGAGCGCGGCAGTGGCAAGATTATCGTCACCTCCGCCACAGCGGCCGTTCGTGGCAATCGCGGCCAGCACTCGCATGCCGCCGCCATGGGAGGCCGCCGCATGCTGTGCCAGACGCTGAACGCGCAATACGCCCCAAAGGGCATTCATGTGACGCACATTCTGGTCGATGGCGCGGTCGATGCACCGGACACATTGGGCAAGATGCTTGGGCCGGAATTGTTCAAGAAGCTGCGCGAAACGCGCGGCGCCGAAGACGGACTTCTTGTGCCCGCCGAAATGGCTGAGACCTATTATCATATTGCCACACAGCACCGCTCGGCCTGGACGCACGAGCTTGACCTGCGCGCCTATTCCGACGTCGCCTGGTGGAATAGCGCCTAGCGGGTAAACGTCTCGGCCAGGGTCTGACCGGGCCTGTCACATCTGACAATTGTTGAGCATCTCAGCCCCCTTTAGGCCTTTGGGTCGAAAGGACGCCCAGATGCTATTCAAATGCCTTAACGCGCTCATACTCGCCGCGGCTGGAAGCCTCGCCCTGTCCTTGGACGCGGGCGCGAGTTCGCGTTTCACCGTGCAGAATGACACTGACAAACATGTCTTTGTCTCGATTTTTTCTGGCGGAGATCAGTTCTGCATCGCGGAAGAAAACAGCAAGCGCGTCGAAGCCGGATCGTCGGGATCTTTTGGCTGCACAGGCAATGGTACGCATCGCTGCCGATTGAAGTTCTATTCGGCGGCCGAAAAACAGATCTGCAAAAAGCAGAGCAATACCTGCCCCAATGATAGCGCCCGAAAAATGAAGAATGGCCAGGAAGTCGTCATCTCGAAAGATGAGGATGACGGGTTCGTTTGTGAATTTTTCTAGTCTGCCATGCACGCCTCAGTTCAGCACTCCGAACCCCTTTCACCACGAACAACGATCAGGAAAACCCATGCTCCTTCGACACCTCGCCACCCTCATCATCGCCTCCACGGCCAGCGCCTTTTTCTCAATGGATGCCGCTGCGAACTCCCGGTTCAAACTTCAGAATGACAGCGGGAAAAAAGTCAAAATCGAGGTCTTCAAAGGAAATGACACAGAGTGCGTTTCCGAAGCGAAAACCAAGAAAGTCCCAAAAGGAAAGACGAAATCAATGGGATGCGAAGGCAAGGGGATGGGGCTCTGCAAAATCAAGGTCTACGCCGAAGGCAAAGAAATCTGCAAGAGCAAGAAAAAACACTGCAGCGGGACTGCAGTCTCCGACAAAGCGATCACCGTTGATGATGGCTGGACGGTTGAAATCACAGATAAATTTCACTGCAAGTTAAACCCCTAGGCCGCGATGCATCCATTCGCAGTTATTGCAAAACCCATTTCCCTACAATTGAGAGGAATAACCATGCTTCTTCGACCCTTCGCGATCCTTATGGTCGCCTTAACTGCAAGCCTGTTCTTGGCGATGGAGGCCCAGGCAACCTCGCGCTTCTCTGTCCAGAATGACACCGACGAAAAGGTCAATGTGTACATCTATACCGGCGGCGACACTGTCTGCTCGGTTCACGAAAAACTTAAATCGGTTGGCCCGGGGAAAAACAGTTCCTTTGGTTGCACCGGCAACGGGAAGAATCGCTGCCAGATCCAGCTCTACGCGGACGGCAAAATGATCTGCAAAGATCAGCACAATTCCTGTTTCAAAGACAATGCGCGCAAAATGAAAAATGACCAAATGGTCGTCATCACCCATACCGAGGACGAGGGCTACTATTGCAGCTTTTATTAGCTCGGCCTGTGCGGTGGCCGCATTTTTCTCGCTCCCCCTGAAAGGAAAATCTATGCTTGCCAGATCTCTGTTTTCTCTCGCGATCGCCGTGATGGCGGGCCTGTTTTTAGCCTCACCCGCTGACGCAAGTTCCCGCTTCACCGTGACCAATAAAACCGACCATTTGGTCAAAGTGATCATCTATAGCGGCGCCGATAATCACTGCACTTATGAAGAGAAAACCAAATCAGTGCCGAGCGGCAATAGTCGCTCCTTTGGCTGCACCGGTAATGGCAAACAGCGCTGCAACGTAAAGTTCAAACAGCAAGGCAATCAGGTTTGCAAGATCAACAAAACCAAGTGCGGGGCTCGAGCCATCCGCGTGCCCAATAAGGTCGAGGTCACCCTCTCTTATGACGAAAACGGCGAAGTGGTCTGCAACGGCAAAAAGCCTCCTGAGAAGACCGATAACGCTGCCCAATCACCCCAATCTTAAAGTCGGAGATCCCTATGCTGATCAAACACCTTTCTATTCTCGCCATTGCCGCCACAGCGGGTCTTTTCTCCACGATGTCCGCCGAGGCCAGCCCCCGTTTCACGGTGACCAATAATGCCGACAAAATGGTCAAAGTCTTTGTCTTCAACGGAGATGATTCAGGCTGTCATCTGGAAGAAAAAGTCAAAACCATCGATAGCGGTCACTCGAACACGATTGGCTGTTCCGGCAATGGCAAAGGCCGATGCAAGATCTTTCTGCAACAACACGGGGAACAGATCTGTAAGTCGCAGTTCAACACGTGCGGCAACAAGGCGACCAAGATCAATAATGGGGGAACTGTGACCACCTCGCAGGACGGTGAAAAAGTGAGATGTACTTTCACAAACTGATTCTCACCGCCTGGGTCGGCGCCTATTTCGCTGGCCCGCTGTGACCTGTCTTACGGAAAGGAATGAAGGATGCGCCAGAAACACCTAACAGCCCTCGTTGCAGCATCCCTGATGGGGCTTTGCTTCACTCTAACCGCGCAAGCAAATCCGCGTTTTACGATCGAGAACAATCTTGAGGTGACTGTCGACCTGACCGTTTTCAATGGCGGCGACATTTCTTGCAGCACGCCCGCCAAAGCCAAAGAAGTCGACGCAGGCGAGAGCAGCTCGTTCGGCTGCACAGGCAATGGCAAAGGCAAATGTAAAATCGTGCTCGGGATAGACGGTGAGCGCATTTGTAGATCGAAGCAGAACACATGCAGCGGGAAAGCCATAAAAGTGAAAGGCGGGAAAACTGTCGCGATTGGCAAGGATGAAGACGGCAAAACCGTCTGTGAGTTCGAATAGGCCTGTCAGATCCGGCAATTGTTGCGGGGGCGCTCGGTCGCTACGCCTTTCTTAGAAAAGGACACGCGCCATGATCATCAAACCTCTGAACGCTTTCGCCCTCGCTGCCGCGGCGGGGCTCTTCTTCGCTGCGAACGCCGAGGCCAGCCCGCGCTTCACGATTGAAAACGCCAGCGACGACAAGATCAAAGTCTACATTTACAATGGCGACGACACGTCGTGTACCGAAGAGGCGAAAACCAAAAAGGTCTCACCCGGTATAACCGAAACCTATGGCTGCACGGGCAATGGGAAGGGCAAATGCAAGGTCCAGTTCTATTTCGATATTGACCAAATCTGCACTAAAGAGCGCAATACCTGTAGCGGCAAGGCCATCAAACTCGATGGTGGCTCAAAGACCAAGATTAGCTGGAATGGTAGCAAATTTGTCTGCGACATCGATTAAAACTGATTGTCTTTAGGGGGCTGAACGATTGGTGTTGTGACACCCCACAATCCGTCCTGTCAGATCCGACAATTGAAGCGGTACCGCGCGGTCTCTAGGCCTTTCTCAGGAAAGGACCATCACCATGCTCAAGAACGCTTTAAACAGTCTCGCTCTCGCGGTCGCAGCTGGGTTATTTTTGACAGCAATCGCCGACGCCAGCCCGCGATTCACGATCGAGAACAAGACCGAACGGACACTAAAAATCGATATTTACAGTGGCGGCGACACATCGTGCTTGGACAGTGAAAAGCGTAGGTCCGTGGGGCCGAACAAAACCGAAACCTTTGGATGTACAGGCAACGGAAAGGGCAAATGCAAAGTCCAATTCAGCGTCGACTCCAAGCCAATTTGCGGAAAACAAGAAAACACGTGCGGCGGCAAGGCGGTCAAAATGGAAGGCGGCTCGCGCGCCAAGATCTCTCGCAATGGCCATAACTTTCAGTGCGATATCAGCTAGGCTCGCCAGCAGGATTCAAACGATGTTGCAGCGCGAATAGAGTCCCCAACTTCGCCTGTCACATCCGGCAATTGTTTGAGCTCAGCTCGGATTCTACGTCTTTCTTAGGAAAGGAACATCGCCATGCTGATCAAACCATTGACCAGTCTCACGCTTGCCACCGCATCGGGACTTCTTTTCGCCGCAAGCGCAGACGCCAGCCCGCGGTTCACGATAGAGAACACCACTGACAGCAAAGTCGAAGTCGAAATTTTCAATGGCGATGACGCTGTGTGCTACAGCCACGCCAAGGACGGAACGATCTTACCTGGCAAAACAAAATCCTTTGGCTGCAAAGGTAATGGAAAGGGCAGGTGCAAAGTCAAAATCTATTCCAATTACAGACCTATTTGCCGGGACGAACGAGACACGTGCGATGGCAAAGCGATCAAATTGCAAGGCGGGTCGACCACCAAGATCGTCGTGAGACGGGACAAGACTGGCTGTGATATCGAATAGGCCCGCCCGAGTCAGGCCTGTCCAAACCTATTTGTTTGGCTGCGGCGTCGTCCTTAGATAGGGGCGAATTTCCTTATAGCCTTTCGGGAACAATCTATCGGCCTCTTCATTGCTGACGCTCGGCACGATGATCACATCGTCCCCGTCCTGCCAGTTCACAGGCGTTGCAACTTTGTGATTGTCGGTCAGTTGCAAACTGTCGATCAGGCGCAAAATTTCATCAAAGTTCCGGCCCGCAGATGGCGGGTAGATGATGGAGGCGCGGATCTTCTTATTATTGTCTATCACATAGACCGCCCGAACGGTGACTTTCGCATCGGCGTTCGGGTGGATCATATTATAAAGGGTCGCGACTTTCTTGTCCGGGTCGCCAATGATCGGGAAAGTTACGGACGCGCCTTGGGTGTCCTCAATATCGTCGATCCATTTCTTGTGCGCCTCGACTGTGTCGACGGAAATGACCAGTGCTTTCGCGCCGCGCGCTGCGAGTTGGTCTCTCAGCTTCGCTGTGTAGCCGAGTTCGGTTGTGCATACGGGTGTAAAATCGGCAGGATGAGAAAAGAAGACGACCCAATCATCCCCAATCCAATCATGGAATCGGATCCGGCCTTCAGTCGTTTCAGCATCAAAATCGGGGGCGGTGTCGCCCAACAGCAGACTCATCTCATGTCTCCGTGTGAATTGGCTTGATTTCTGCAGTGAAAGTGAGGCCTATGAGAGGGCGTTCCAACCGCAAAAGCCTGACTCGCAGGTTTAGTTTTCCTGTACCGTTCTGATGGAGCCTTAATGCAGCGACTGATTCTGATGCGCCACGCGAAGACCGAACCATGGTCCGAGGGCATAGATGACCACGCACGTGCGCTGACGCCACTTGGGCATGACGCTGCAAAGGCCATGGCATTCGCGCTTAAATCCGAGGGATGGTCACCCAAAAAAGCTATTGTCTCAACGGCACGTCGAACACGCGAAACCTGGGCACATCTGTCGGCCGTCTTCGACGATTGTGATATGACTCTGGAAGAAGACCTCTATCTGGCCGGCGAGCGCGGCGTTTCAGAGATGATCGGCGACAATGACGGCGCCAGCACTCTGATCATTATCAGCCACAATCCAGGTCTGCATGACCTTGCGCTCAGCATTCTGCGCGCCGCGGGCAGCCATGATCATCAAGCCGCCATTCGGATCGCGGCAAAACTGCCGACGGGCGCTGCAGTCTTGTTTGAAGCGGAAGAAGACGGGGCATTCGTACCGGCGCATTTCCGGCTTCGAAACTTCATTAAACCAAAAGACATCATGGATCTCTGAGCGCTCGCACGACAAACGCCCCGCCAGCGTGACGGGGCGCATTGCAGAAACGAGCCAAGTAGATTTAGCGGGCGTCGCGGCGTTTATTGCGGCGGCGGCGGCCGACCAGGAGATGGTCGCGGCCAGACGCTTTTGCGTCACGCTGCAATACTGGGAGGATGAAGGCGCCTGGTTCGTCTTCGATCGAGTCGATTTCAAAGAAAGAATTAGCGCTGACGGTAGTGGTGACTTGGGAGGAAGTCGCTTGCATGGTTTTAGTCCTTTTTACTATGGGCCCGGTTCTGCCGGGATCGAACGCCTCTTTTGAGATCTCTTCGATACACTCTATTTAGCACACCTCTTATTGTTTTTCAATATGTAAATATCGTTTTTCAGTAATTTTCATGGTCAGCTATGAAATGGACCGCCGTGTTTGTTCGAGACCGAGCGACAATTGCTGACCAGTGACGTTCCGCTCTGTTGGATGCGACGACCGGCGCGGGCGCGTATTTTCGGCCCCCTGGCGAAACAAACCTGGCAGCAATTGTAGAAAACTCGCAAACGATGCAGCGCGGATATCCAGTCCGGCTTTCAAGGCCTGTTGATGCGCGCCCACCGCCGCTTGCCAAACCTCGCGCGGCGAAACCGCGCCAATCTGCAAATATGGTTTTACCGCCGCAATGGCATCGGCGCTGGATAAAGTCGCGGTTGACCTCCCGGTGCCCAGACAGGAACGTAGGGTCTGGATGGCGTGCTTGCGACCGCCGCGCAGCGTAGGCGCATCTTCGGTCGCCTCTACTTTCGGTGACGACGCACGCGGCCATTGGCCCAGGCCGATATTTGCCGTGATGATGTGATCCGGTGCTTCGTGCCGCGGGCGCGCCATGAAGCGCTCCCACAATGTCTGCCAGGACTCGGTTGCCCTTGCATCATGTTGCGGGCCAAATTGCTGGTACCGTCGAAACGGGATGCCAGCGCGCAATGACCAAGCTTCGACGTCGCGCAGATCAGAGTCATCAGCCCAACCCTCATGCGTGTGCAAGCTCTTCACTTGATGCGCGCGCAAAACATCGGAGAAGACAGTCGTGACATCGCCTTGCCGTAAATGCAAAACTGCACCGCGTTGCGCCAGCGCGCCGTCAAGGTCACGTAACGACTCAATTAGAAATCTGGTCTCGGCACGGTTTTCTGTCTCTCCAAAATTGATCGCGGCTGGAAGAATATAAAGCGCCACAAGCGCGCCACCATCTCGCTCAGCGGCCTGACATGCAGCGCGTAAAGCGGCATTGTCATGCACGCGCAGATCTTGCCGAAACCAGATGATGTGCAAACCAGTCATGGAACATATATAGAACATATCTGGAGAATGTCCAGTCGCCAACATACTCAGGGTAGAGTCGCAGCCTTCTCCATCTTGCGATGATTGATCCGGCCGATAATTCTGTATTTTACTTGTGGGGTGCTTTCTTTACATCATAAATACAATATAGATTACACCTATAGCAATCGTTCCGGATCAATCCGGTCGCATTATGCTGCCCCTCTTTTGCTCCCATCTGCCCTTGAAACGCGAGATGAATCGATAGCCGACTTTCCACGGCTTGGGATTGATTTGTCGTTTCAGACGGGCATCCATCCAGGCCAGACTGCATGGCTCAATATTGCCCTCGCCGGGATGGGTATTGGCCTGATCCTGCACCCAATCCTCTCTTTATCCGCTCTATCCTGGTTGCTATTTTCGGTATTCTCGGTGTTGATCGCCTGGCGCATTCTACTGCTTTTTGTCGGCATCTGCTTGAGAAGCATCCGCCGCAATACGCCGCTCACGCCGAATCTCGATCCAGACCTACCGATATATTCAGTACTTGTGCCCGTTTACAAAGAGGCAGCACTTATGCCTCAAATCGCGCAGGCTTTGGCACGTCTGAATTGGCCGCCCAGCCAGTTGGATATCCAAATCTTGTTGGAGGCTGATGACACAGACACAATCGTAGCAGCCCGCGACGCGAAATTTCCACCACATGTGCGCTTCACGTTGATTGCGTCTGGCGGCCCGCGAACCAAACCCAATGCCCTGAATGTCGGCCTTTCGGAAGCCCGTGGTCGATACCTCACCGTTTATGACGTCGAAGATTTTCCGCACCCGGATCAGCTACGTGCAGCCTTTCACGGATTCCAGTCAGCTCCATCTGACATGGTCTGTTTGCAAGCCCCTTTGGTCGGCGCGACCAGAACCAGCGGGTGGCTTTCAGCACAATGGGCGCTTGAATATGCTGTACAATTCAGCTTGCTTTTGCCTGCTACAGCGCTTTATCGCATGCCGCTTCTGATTGGTGGCACCAGCAATCATTTTCGTAAAGAGGCCCTGCAAGCGCTTGGCGGGTGGGACGCCTGGAACGTTACAGAAGACGCTGATCTCGGCATGCGTGTGGCGCGTGCGGGACTGAGCACCGGGGTGATCTCCCTGCCGACACTTGAGGAACCTCCAAATCAGTTCGGCGTCTGGGTCGCGCAACGCAGTCGCTGGATCAAGGGGTTTATGCAAACCTGGTTCGTCTTGATGCGCGACCCCGTCAAAACCATACGGCAAATGGGCGTTATCCCTTTTATTACGATGCAGCTGTCGCTCGGCGGTTCGATCCTGTCGCCTTTGTTTCACTTGCCGTGCGTCTTGGTGCTTGCCCTTGCGATGACGTCTGAACAATTCATGCTTGGCACACTCGGCATCAGCCTTCTGGTCGCCGCGCTGACCGTCGGATTTTGCGGGGATGTTTGCGCGCCCGGGCCGCACACAATCTCCCGCTGGGTGGCGACGTTTACCCGGCCATTATATTGGCCCCTCCACTCCATCGCTGCATATCGCGCCATTTGGGAGCTTGCGAACGATCCGTTTTTCTGGGCAAAGACCCCGCATACACCGCGCGCTATGGAAGACACTGCCTCTTGTTCGACTGGATCATCAGCCTCAGCCTGTTTTTAGGATTTGTTGCCCTTGGCGTCTTTGCGCATTCCAAACTCGGGACGGTCCGAAAAAAAGACCAACGTCCTCATCAAGTACCGTGGGGGCTGGTCATGATAGGATGCGTGTTTGGCGTGTTTCTGATTGTCGTCCATTTGCTCAACATTATTGGAGTCGAAACCGGCCCTGAGAACAGCATGTTTGGTCGATTCTAGCTTGGTTTTCACTTGACTCTTAGCTTCAGTTCTTATTTTGTTCTTCACCCATAACGGGAGGACAAGACATGCCAACACCTCAGGAATTGATGCAGCTCGGCCAAACGCTCATCGATCATTGCAAATCCCAGCGCGAGACTGAGTTGCAAGACCAATACTACACCAATGATGCCGTCTCGGTTGAAGCGGTGCCAATGCCCACCGGCAGCGCAGAATCTGCTGGACGAGATGCCATCAAAGCCAAAGGCGAATGGTGGTATGGCGCGCATGAAGTGCACGCGCTTGAGATTGAAGGCCCATTCATACATGGCTCTGATCGCTTCAACGTGATTTTTGATCTTGATGTGACTGAAAAAGCCACCGGCCAGCGAACGCAAATGCGTGAGATTGGTACTTATCATGTCAACCAAGCTGGCAAAATTACCCGCGAAGAATTCGCCTACGCAATTCAAGACTAAGGTCTAACCCAGCGTCAGACATGGTCATCCTCCCAAGCGGCAGCTATGTTGACGCTTACACAAACAAACCCCTGCCGGTGGTGGTAGGCGAATGGGAGATAAGACATGGCCTTTGATGCCCCGGAAGAGCTCGACAGCTTCCGCACCGAAGTACGCGACTGGTTGGAAGAAAATTGTCCAACCAGCATGCGCACCCCTATGAAAGACGATGAAATTGTTTGGGGCGGAACACGCGAAGCCTTTAAGAATCCAGAGTCCAAAATCTGGCTGGAACGAATGGGCGAAAAAGGCTGGACGGCACCAGAATGGCCGGCTGAATATGGCGGCGGTGGACTCAGCAAAGGCCAAGCGCGCGTGCTGCAGCAAGAGATGCGCAAAATTAGAGCGCGACCACCATTGTTTTCTTTCGGCCTTTGGATGTTCGGCCCGGCACTTCTCGAATTCGGAAATCACGAACAGAAAAAGCGCTTCATTCCGGATATCGTCAACGGGCGCACGCGATGGTGCCAGGGGTATTCAGAACCTGGGGCGGGCTCCGATCTGGCTGATCTGCAAACCAAATGTGAAGACAAAGGGGATCATTGGCTGATTAACGGCCAGAAAGTCTGGACCTCGTATGCCGACCAGGCCGACTGGATTTTCTGCCTCGTTCGCACTGACCGCTCGGTTAAACATGAAGGCATCAGTTTCCTGGTTTTCGACATGCAAACCGAAGGCGTTGAAGCGCGGCCAATTAAGCTGATTTCCGGGTCATCGC
>CAYGUD010000024.1:0-15861 GCA_964352865.1 uncultured Hyphomonas sp. | reverse complement strand
GCGCAAATCAACAGGCCTGCCCGAAGCTTGAGTTCGGTTACCCCTGCCGCGGCGCGTATGAACCGGACGGCGATAATATTTGCCGCAGCTGTGGCGGAGAAGGCCAAAAAGCCTGCCGAGCTCTCAAGGCCGGAGATCAATGTAAAGGAAGCCTGCAAAACT
Organism: uncultured Hyphomonas sp.; assembly: GCA_964352865.1. GTDB lineage: Bacteria > Pseudomonadota > Alphaproteobacteria > Caulobacterales > Hyphomonadaceae > Henriciella. Next base: position 15,699 of record CAYGUD010000024.1, on the reverse strand, counting down.
TTGACGGCACCTGCCGGCCCTGTGGCGGCGAAAACGAACGCGCCTGTCCGGTCTTGGCCTCCGGTACGGTCTGTGAAAGCGGCCTTGGGAAATTTGATGGGTATTGCAAGCCCTGTGGTTCGCTCAATCAGCGCGCCTGTCCAGCGATCGAGGTAGGACGTCAGTGCGAAGCCTGGACCACGCAGCGAGACGGCTATTGCAAGCCTTGCGGAACAGTCGAGACCGGCGCTTGCCGTGTGACGGATAAGGGGAAGGCGTGTCAGGATGGTCTCGAATGGACAGTGTCGGGCGAATGTAAGATGACCGAGAAGGCCGCGCTGAAGGCTCAGGCAATCGCTGATTTTGAGGCCATGGGAACCGATACAATCCAGGCTTTCGTCAACAGCGCTGTATCACTGCGCGAGAACGAAGACTACGCAGAATCACTCGATGATAGCGATGAAGACAACCCGCCGGCTCCGCCAGGGGTGCGTTGCGTGGGCCGTGACCACCAGTCTTATACCGTGGGTGTCGTCGGCGGTGCGCAGCTCGGCATAGGGGTGTCTGGAGAGGTCGGGGCGGGTTTCCGTTGCACGTCGACGCCTGGTCTTGGAAATGACTCCAAATGGTATTCAGGCGGTGCAGTCTCTTACGGCTTCCAGGCGAATGCTGAAGCTGGAGTAACGCTCGGCATGTGGGAGAGCGAGGTCAATCAATTGCGTGGTAAAGTTCACGGCTGGACGTTCGATCTGCTCGACCTTGTTACTTTGGGCAGCAAGGGCAAGATAGAGATTCCCAGCGCGAAGATTAAAGGAGTGCCCGTCAAACCCTCCATTGTTATCGGTCTTTGGTATGCGCGAAAAGACACAGATCTGGACGGTAAGAGCAATTGGGACTTCGATTATCAGGGCATGACTTTGACCGTAACTGGCGTCGTCGGTGAAGGGATCGGCCCTGAATATGTACGCGCAACGACCAATCAAGTCTGTGATTACGAAATGGGCTGTACCATCGGCAACTGGTTCGAAGTCAATGATAATGATGCGCGCGTCTCCGGTGGTCTCGCCATCACGGTTAAAGAACGAACAAAAGAACATATTATTGTCGATCTGTTCGAGAATGGCTCGGCGCGCCGTGACGTAAAGTTCGAACGTGATACCTGGCTCGACAAGCGCGACTATAAGAGAGTTTCAGGCGGCGATGTTGAGGAGCGAATTTGCTTCCGTCAGAACTTTCGTACTCTGAAATATATGGACGAAGATCGCAATTGTGACCGAGGCCTGAAGCTCATCATGCCTGGTGTCGATAAGGATGAGGATGAAGCTCGGTACGATGACGGAACGATAAATTCGGATGCGTCCAGCACTTCACCCGCCTCGGACGGTAGCTTGTCTCCAGTGTTCGGTTCGGAGACGACAACTTCAGGCAGAGCGGCTCTGGATGTGGAAGGAAGCTGGGATATGAAAACCAGCGCAGGCGCCGTGCCTTATACGATGCAACTTGGAAACGGGTTCATTCTGATGCGTAGCGCGGCGTCTGGAAACGCCGTGGTTTATCGGAAAGTTAGCAGCTCAGTTTATCGCAGCGATGAGGGGGCTCAGTTGACCTTCGCGAACGCCAAGGCGGCGGTATGGCAAAGCGCCTCCGGAAGCGTGCGCTATGCGGTGCAGAAGCGTTAGACGTCTCTCTTCTAGAAGAATATATCGAAGGGGGCCGCTTTTGCGGATGTGTCGAACGCCTGCTTATGCATGCATGAACGCCTCTGATGGCGCATTCAGACCGAGCTGGAAGCATCGAGCAAGCCATCCTTAAGGGCTTTTGCCATGAGTTCAGCGACTGACGAGACTTCAAGCTTTTGCATCAGGCTCGCGCGGTGCTTTTCGACAGTTCGCGGACTGATGCCTTGCACACCTGCAATCTCTTTTGTGGTCTTTCCGGAGAGCACGAGGTGAAGCGTTTGATGTTCCCGTGCAGTCAAAGTCACGACGTCATCTTGCCCTTCCATCAACGCCATACACTCAGGTGCGATATAGCGGGCACCTCGCAAGATCAGAGGAAGTTTTTCGTAGAGCAACTTGTTCGAGCCACCTTTCGCGAACATTCCGTCAACGCCGGCGCTCACCAGCATACTCAGCACGCCTGGTGCCGTAACCGATGAGTACACGACGACTTTGGTCTTTGGGCTCCATCGGCGCACGTCCGTATAGACCTCGGCGCCACCGGACAACGGCATGGTCAGGTCGAGGAGCAACAGATCGGGTTGGTGTTCTTTGACGGCCGCCAAGGTTTCGAAACCGTTGGACGTTTCAGCGACGATGTCCAACGTTAGTAATTCAAACAGGTCTGAGCGCTCAAGCGCGGCTTTCAAGCCGTCGCGGACAATATCGTGATCATCGGCAATAACCGCCGTGTAAGTGTCTGAAACCGACATGTTTTCTCCCTTAGAAAACTGTCTGGCACACTCGAATTAGAAACAGAAGTTTTAGTTTGGCTCTGACACTGTCGGAAGGGAAATTGAAACCCGGGTACCGACGTCTGGTTTCGTCCAGACTTGTAAGGCTATACCGTATTTGTCGGCCAGCTCCCTGACAATCGCCAGGCCTTGGCCCGTTCCTGTTGATTGAGCGCCTTTTTCGCCATGCTCGAATGCCCAATCAGAGAACCCGTCTTCAAATCCCTTGCCATTGTCGATCACATCCAGACGAATGTTGCCTTCGCGCTGGCGAACCCCAAGCAGGATCTTAAGCGCATCAGAATGAATGATCGCGTTCGTGATCAAGTTACTGACAATCCGAATGAGAATGAGTGGCGGGACGCTCACCTTCGCCGAAGATCGAACGGTTTTGAACTCGATACCATTGGTTCGCGCTTCAGCGGCGAACAGCTTGTCGAGCGTATCCAACAAAACATTCACGCCGAGCGTTTCCGCTTCGACTTCGCCATGTAGCCCGGCCTCTGGTGGTCGATGCCCTGCCGTCGAAAGGTCGGACGTTAAGTCATTCAGATGATCCAGCGCACGTTCCAGCCGGTCGACTATTGGTGCACTTGTCTGGTCAGGACGAAGGGCATCTATTTCGGCTCGCATGGATGCGATGGGTTGGCGAATATCATGCGAAGCAGTCGAAAGTTGCCGCGTTCGGGCATCTGCGATCGCGCGGGCGCGCGCATATTGCTTTTCCATTTCCAGCAGATCTGCACTTGTCCGAGCATCCTTTCTGGCAACCTCAACCGCGTTCATCAGCGCCCTGTCCCGATCCTTGCGCATATCGTTTAGCTCCAGAAGGACCCCCAGCATCGTGGGAAAGGCGACTATGACAAAGAAGACCCTGAGGATCGCCCCTTGTTCTATCCAAGCCCGTCCATCACTGACCAGATATAGAAGTATGATGATTGCGCTCGCCGCCAGAGCGAGTCCGGCCGTGAGTGCGGGGACGATTCTCCGCCGGGAATCATGCTTACGCCATGTACGCGTCGCGGCGAACATGCTGGCGATCATCAAGACCACAGACGTGTTGGCCACACCCATCCACAGCGTGAAGTCCTGCAAGAGCCATAAAACCGGAATCGTCAGCGTCGAGACAAGCGCCAAACCCCACAGAGCGTTTTTGGTGAACTTCGACACCTTATCGGGGTGATAGACCTGCGCTGCGCAAACAAATCCGATGGTGCACGTCAGTTGGCCAGCGCTGAGTACAAAGGAATCGTTCAGCGGGCGTCCCATGCTGGGTAGCAAACCGAACAATCCATCCTCCAGCAGCCAGATCGAAAGCAGCATTCCGAAATTGAGCGCAGAGATGTACAGGCCTGGTCGGTTGTTGACGGCAATATTGAGAAACAAGAAGATGAGCACAATGGTGACGGCGAAACTGTAAAACCCAATCGCCGAAGGCGTATATGCTGGCGATTGGGCGATAGGCTGCGCCACAGCGCCCACCGCCAGCGCTGAAAGCATCAGCGCGCATGAAATGCAAATTAAGAGGGTTCGGACCACGGCTTCGACCTGATTCACAGCATTCTACGAGTACTGCTCTACCATGTTCTGAAGTTTTACAAATGGGTACTGGCACCCATTACGCCTGCGCTGCCAATGCCGCAAATCTGGGTCATCGAATAATCGATAGAACGCCTATTTTGAGAAAAGGGGAAAACAGAAAAATGACTTATTTTGGATTGAAAACCGCATTGATTGGCGCGCTGGCCGTAACCGGAGTAGTGGCGACGCAATCCATTCAGCCCGCGCAAGCTGATTGGGATATTTGTAAAGATGTCCGCATCAAAGTCGTGAACAAAACAAACAAATCGATCAGACTTGTCGACTTGGATTATATCGACATGCGCATCGATCGAAAGCGGTCTGAGAACATCTCTAATCGTGTCATCGAGAAGGGTAAAAGCTATACTTGGACGCGAAACTTGGAAAAAGTGAAGAACACAGAAATCAAAATTCGGGCGCAATATCAGACGTTGAAAAGTAACGGCAAATGGAAGTGGAAACCGAAGAACAAGCTATCGGTTGCGAAACAGTGCAAAGGCGCGCCATCTTTCACGATCAATATTACTTAGCTTAGTGTCACAAAATCAAACCGCCTGTTTGATGTCCCAGACAGGCGGTTGTTCTGTTTTATATGACGGCTTTCGTATTGAGCTTCACAAAGACCTCGTTGAGTTGCCAGTGCCACGGACTATTCTGTCGTGTATATGACGCGCACATGGTTCGGATCTTACCCGCGAAAACCGGACCGAACCGGTTGTAACCCAGATACCTCGACCAACGTGCCGTGCCCAAGTCTTGAATCGATCCGCACGGCCCAACCATTGGCCTCGGCGAGTTCCTTCACAACACTGAGGCCGAGCCCTTCACCCGATGATTGAGCGCCGGAAACATAAGGTTCAAAGATGGTCTTCAACTGGTCTGCGGATATGCCATGGCCGGTATCCCAAATTTGAACGGCGACTGTTTCTCCTGTTCGTTTCGCCCCGATGAGCACGCGGCCGTCATCGGTATGCTTGATGGCATTGGCGACCAGATTGGTGAGTAAGCGCATCAGTATGACCGGTTCCGTTTTGATCACTGCTGATGACGCGATCGCTTTCAACTGTATGCCTTTGTCTGCAGCTTCGTCGCTGAACATCGTGACAATATTGCTGAACACAGTATCCAAACCGACCGTTCGATCGACGCGCATGGTCTGTCGTGTTGCTGTGTCACCCGGACGCGCGTCTCGCAGTGTGTTGTCGACAACGCTTTGCAAATAGGAAATGCCTTGCGAAACAGCGTCGACATCTTCGCGGTCTCGCAATGACATTTGCAAAGATAGGAGTGGTTGTTTGAGGTCGTGCGAGGCTTCGGCGAGTGCTTTGCGGCGGGTCTCAGCCAGCGCCGCTGCACGGTCATAATTCGCGGAGACTTCGTTCAACCGCGCTGCAATTTTAGCCTTTTCTTCAAGTGCAGTCACTTGCGCGACATGTGCCATATCGCGGTCCCGGCGAAGGGCGAGCGCTTGCGAAACCAAGGCGGCCGCAAACAAGAAAGCATCTAGCGAGAAGCCCAAATGCGTGACGTCTATGTTTACCTGAGCGGGAACGAGATAGAGCGGCGGCCAGCTGAGTAATCCAAAGAAGCAATTCGCAAACAACATGATCGTCGCGATCAGAAAGAGGATGGCGCCCGGATGTCGATTGCGGACGCCCAGGACGGTCCCGTAGATGCAGGCGCCGACGAAGACGATGACCACAGGAATGAGTAGCATGTACGAAATCGGGCGGGGCCCAAGGAACATCGACAAAATTGCCACCCCCCAACCCGCCATCATCACATAGATCAAGACACGATTGAATTTTGGATAAAGGTGTTGCGCGTTGAGGAAGTCGCGGCACATCAAACTGAAGAATGTGAATGCCAGTCCCCCGGTCACGACATACCAAATCTGATCGGCTTGAACCGAGCGGAATAAATAGGTGTAGGTGAAGCCATAATTCTCAAGAAAGAAGGCGAACAATGCGGTGGTGAAAAGACCGTAATACATAGCCAGGCGAGACTTCAGAATGATCGCGAACGCGAACACGGCAATGATCAGGGCCGCGCGCCAGCCAAAGAAAAACGCAGCATAACCGGCGTCGCCAATACGCCTTGCGACGAAATCGTGTTCATTGATCAGCCAGAGCTCTTCGTGAGTATAGAAGCCGAAGGGGTAGTGAATCCAGAGTTCTGCCGTTTCACCCGCGTCGAGCACAAAGGCCGCCGATGCTCGCAATCGCATTTTGGGACGTTGCGCCTCATAGGGCTTTTCGAGCCAGTTATTCGCCCAAATTTGCGTGCGGCTTTGGTCATCCCGTACGACATAGGCGTCGAGGACATTGTTTAATATGCCTGCTCGCGTGTCGAGCCGGACGCTGATTTGTTCAGCGCTCCCATTTGTCACCTTTAGCGTCGCCCAAACCGGCCCGTAAATCAGATCCACGCTTTCTGGACTATTGGGCCGTTTCGGATCTCCGGTCGACATTCGAGCGGTCTGCAGCGGTTGTTTATCCGCCCGCCTCAAAGCTTCATCTAAAGTGAGAATTGTCAGATCCTCTCTGACAAACTCTGCGTCCTCGAGGATCCTGAATTGCGGCGCGCTCGACACATCTAAGGGCTCACTTGCCTGAGCCCTGGGCACCAGCAGCGCTGCAAAGACGATAACCAGCCAGAGGCAGACGCGCCAGAGATTTGATGATAGGTTCAACGCATTGGTCACAAGAGGTCCATCGGTTTCGTGGTTGCAGGACAGTCCAAATCACAGCTCAGCACAAGCATAGTTATCGCCGATGACCACCAAATGGTCCGCGCCGGGCTAACCGACTTGTTCCAATCCATGCGTGCAACTGAGATTGTCGGAGTCGCCGAAAACGGTCTCGAAGCCATCGCACTGTGCCGCAAGCACCGCCCCAGTTTGCTCACGCTCGACGTCGGAATGCCGCTGGCAAACGGCGCTGAAGTGTTCGCTGAAGTCCGGGCCTGGAGTCCTGACACCGCGATTGCGGTTTTCACTGGTTTCACCGCAGTTGGTATGCTCGCCGATTGGGTCGCCGCGGGGGTCGAGGGACTATTTCTGAAGACTTGTGGTGAAACGGAGTTGAGACAAGGCATGGAGCTTCTCATGAGTGGGCAGCGATATGTCGCCAAGGATATTGTAAGCTTGTTGGCCGAAGCCCCAGACGGGCGAAACCTCACCCCCCGTGAGCGAGAGGTTCTCAGCCTTGTGGCGGAAGGTCTGACCTCTGCTGAGATCGGTGCGCGACTGTTTATAAGTCCGAAGACGATCGAGAAACACCGCGCCAGCCTGTTCGAAAAATTCGAAACCAAATCGGTTGGCGCGTTGCTCTCGGCGGCCTTTAAGGAAGGGCTCCTCGACCATCTCGGACAGACTTAGTTGCGCCTTCAAGCCGGCGGCGTTTTGGGCGCAAACTTCTTGATATATTTCTTGCCGAGCCGGTTGTAGATTTCATACGCATCATGGAACTGACCTGGCCGCGCCCCATCTGGAAGCGCTTCATACATGCGATATACCAGGTTCGCACCGGGTTTATGGATATCGTATGAATTGTTGGAGAAGGTCGTGGTCGATGTCGCCGAATAGCCGGTGGGCGTGTAGCCCCCATCAAAGGTTGTCGTCTCGGTGGATGGCATATTAACAGTCGAGGACTTGCTTGTATCCTCTGATCCAACCTCGATAAAGTATCGATACCTGGCCTCAATCGCCGTTTCGGCGGCGCGCAGCAAAGCCATTTTTTCGAGCTTCGAGCTGCTCGTATAGCCGTTACCGGCGGCTTCAATTTCGAGTACATTGGTGCTCCGCCATTTAGGCATTTGGCCGCCGGTGTAGCCATCGGTTTGATAACCAGTTGCGCAACCGGTAACGGCAAATGCGCTCGCGAGTAGAATAAGCTTGATGTTCATGTCGACCTCCATCGATCGCTTGGAATTTAACAAAGTCCGGGAAGAGTTCCGGTGATTGAAGGATATGATCCGGGAGACACCAGCGGCATGGGGGGATTCCCCCAAACCCGCCGGTCGCGCCGCTAAAATGCCCTGGTCAGGCTGACGGATAGGGTTTCAATCCGGTCGGAAGCTGGGAACGGGCTGGCTTCACTCGCCCAAGTATAATCAGCCCGCACGCCATAGGCGCCAAACCTGTATTCAAGCCCACCGCCGTAAACAATACCCTCGCCATCGCCGCTCTGTCGGACGGTCGCCTGGCCGGTTTGTTCGCCGGTAACACTGACATCGAGTTTCTGGTAGCCCGCCCGGCCGAGCAATTCGACACGTTCGGTGACCGGCCAGCGCCCGACAAGAAAGGCTGCGATGGCATGATCGACCTCTACGCTGATCCGCGTTCCTCCGCCGGATAGCGAGCCATCATTGACGCCGATAGCAGCTTCTAGCTCTACCCCGAGGTGAGGCGAAAACATGTGGCCGCCCCGCAATTGAAGCGCACCCGGATCTATATTTTGGTCCGAGACATCGATGCCATATCGCGCATAACCAAGCTCGGCATAAAACTTAGATTGATCAGCGAAAGCGGGCGCCAGCCCAATCAGCGCGATTCCACCCAGGATCGTGTATTTGTTCATTGTCGTCTCCATTCCATGATACTGAAAGTCAAACCGGTCCAAGCGGTGCGCCTGCACCCAACTCGCCGGTTCGGTTAGAACGTATGGGACGGAGTCAGCGCCGCGTATGGGGGGATGCCCCCATATTTGCCGAACAGCATTCATGGTTCTTTCGCGGGCAATCGAAGGAGCCCAAAATGACCAATCTCAGTTTCCACAAGATCGCCCAGCTCGCGGCTTTCGCCCTGTTCGGATTGGTGTTCTGTCCGTCTGCGCCGCAAGCAAATGCTCAATTAGCCACTTGTATCAACCAGTGTGATGCGCTCGCTTATCAATGCGAGCGCAATGTAAATGATGAGTATCAACGTTGCATGGATGATCGCGATTCCCGGATCCAGGTCTGCGAACAAGAAGGTAATGACAAACGCAACTATTGCATTCGCAATCGCGCGCCCAGCTGTGACCTTTCGGGACAGTTTGCGTTCAATGGATGTATGAATTTTGTCCAGTCTTGTGAGTTGAATGGCCAACGGTGTGACGCTTCTATTCGCACCTGCGTGGCACGATGTGAAAATGAAGCCGCAGCGGCGCAGCCTCTTACTCGCCCCGCGCCACAGCCTAAACCTGCCGTCCGGACGCAACCAAAACTATCGGCCTTTGAAGCCGACCGTCTCGCGGCGCAGCAACCAGAAATCCGCGTCTACAAGTTCGGGCATTCCGATCAATTGAACGAGTTTAAGTTGGTCGACGAAGATTTCCTTTATGTCCGCAATCTTCGCCCCGCAGGCAACCATGGCAAATGGCACAAATACACCCGTGAATCGCCGACCAAGTTCAAAGCCACAACCTCAAACGCGACATATACGCTGGCAGATGAGGACACGTTCGTGTGGACCCATGGCGACCAAACGATCACCCTCATTCGCCAGAATGAGTAACCTGTCTCCCAAAGCGCCAAGCTCTCCGTTGGATGACATCCAGGTGACGTCTGAATTGGAAAACGGGCATTTCTAAAACGGGCGCATTAGCTGACATTGGAGCAACGGCTTTCAGTTTTGATGGAAGAAAAGACGCATAATTTGGTTCGAAACCGGGCAGGCGGTGGAACAACCCAGATCTAGCCTTGCGTTACCCCGGCAAAGGTCATCTAACCAAGCCGCAGCGAACCCGCAGTTTGCCCGCCAGAAAAGGAACGCTCCATGAAAATCGCGATGCTAGCCAGAAATCCCAATCTTTATTCCCACAAAAGGCTTAAAGAGGTCGCGGAGCGACGCGGGCACGCGCTAGATATAATCGATACATTGAAATGCTATTTGAATATTCGGTCCAATAACTCTCAGCTTCTCTATAGAGGGAAGCCGCTTGAAGATTATGACGCGGTCATTCCCCGCATTGGCGCTTCAGTGACGTTCTATGGGCTGGCGGTTTTGCGGCAGTTCGAAATTATGGGCACTTATCCATTGAACGAATCTGTCGCGATTGGGCGGTCCCGAGATAAGCTGAGATCCATGCAGCTTCTGGCGCGTAAAGGGATCGGACTGCCAGACACAACGTTCGCGCACGAGTCCAAATTCACCGAAGATATTATCGAGACGGTTGGCGGAGCGCCGGTCGTCATCAAACTGCTCGAAGGCACGCAAGGTATTGGTGTTGTGCTGGCTGATACAGATCGATCCGCAAAATCCATGGTCGAGGCTTTTAGAGGCGTCAATGTCAATATTCTGGTCCAACGGTTCGTCAAAGAGGCAGGCTCTTCCGACGTTCGCGCCTTTGTCATTGGAGACAAAGTCGTCGCTGCCATGATGCGAACCGGTGCGGACGGCGACTTTCGATCCAATCTGCACCGCGGTGGATCGGCCAAAGTCATCAAGTTGACGCCGGCCGAGCGGAGAACGGCGCTGAAGGCCGCAAAGGCAATGGGTCTGAATGTCTGCGGCGTAGACATGCTGCGCGCAAATGACGGCCCGGTGGTGATGGAGGTTAACTCGTCGCCCGGCCTGGAAGGGCTGGAAAACGCGACTGGAATTGACGTGGCAGACAAAATTATCGAGTTTATCGAAAACAACGCCAAGCCGAACCGGACGGCGACTAAAGGCAAAGGTTGATGATCCGCACGCCATACGAACTACACGGAGTATCAATTCCAGCCGGCGGGCGAGAGACCGTAACGATTCCGCTGAGCCGGCTGTCAGATCATACGAGAGTGAGCCTGTCGCCCCATGTCATACACGGCAAGAAAGACGGGCCTGTCATGTTCGTCAGCGCGGCGATTCATGGCGATGAAATTATCGGCGTTGAAATCATTCGCCGAATTGCGACCTTGAAAGCTCTGAACCGCCTGCGTGGAACGCTGATCCTGACACCTGTCGTGAACGCCTATGGGTTTGTGAGTCTGTCGCGATATTTGCCGGATCGACGGGACCTGAATCGATCCTTCCCTGGCAGTGCCACCGGGTCGCTCGCCTCGCAACTTGCCCACACATTTTTGAACGAGATCGTGAAACCTGCCACATACGGAATCGATCTTCACTCAGGCGCCGTTCACCGCGAAAACTTACCTCAAATACGGGCAAATCTTGAAGATCCAGAGGTCGCCGACATGGCGCGAGAGTTCGGAGCTTCTATCATGCTCGACGCGAACTTGCGCGATGGCTCGTTGAGGAGTGCGGCCAAAGATCTGGGGTGCAAAATTCTCCTCTATGAAGCGAGTGAGGCCTTGAGGTTCGATGAGGTTGCCATCCGGGTTGGGGTGAACGGAATTCTTGGCGTCATGCAACATGTGGGCATGCTGCCGGCATCAAAGTCGAGGCGTAAGAGGATTGATCCGGTGAGGTCCGATTCCAGTCACTGGTTGCGCGCGCCTATCGGAGGCTTGATGCGCGCTAAAAAGAAACTTGGCGATCGTGTACAAAAAGGTGAAACAATTGCTTTGATTTCAGATCCCTTGGGTGAAGTCGAAGAACCTGTCATTGCGAGAGCCTCCGGCATCGTGATCGGGCGCAGCAACTTGCCCGTGGTCAATCGCGGCGATGCCTTGTTCCATATCGCAAAAGTGCGAAGTTTGTTGGCGGCCGAAGAGGCTGTCGATTTTGTTGAAAATGATGTTGAGTCAGATCCGCTCTTTGATGATGATGTGATTGTATAAAATGGTCTCAAATCGGTTTGAAATTGGATGGCGAGAACGCGTGGGATTTCCAGATTTAGGAATCCCTGTCTTGCGCGCGAAGATTGACACGGGGGCTCGAACCTCAGCGCTGCATGCTGTGGATATCGAAGAATTCGTGCAAAACGGGGACGCTTGGGTGCGATTTGGCGCACCTTTATCGGATCATGGGCCAATCACACGCTGCGCCGCGCGGCTGGTTGATACGCGCGCGATTAAAAACACCAGTGGCAAACCTCAAGACCGATATGTGGTGAGCACAACAATTGTATTGGCGCAGCGGCGTTGGAAAATTGAAGTCTCGCTTGCCGACCGTGACAATATGGGCTTCTCGCTCATTCTGGGGCGGACGGCAATGCAACGCCACAGATTGCTGGTTGATCCGGGCCGCTCGTATTTGGCTGGCGAACCAAGACTTTAGAGGAGAGGCGCCGATCGAAAGCGCTTGATGGGAATCGCGTTTTGGCGTGAATTAGATCAGTAGCGTCACTTAAGCGAAGGGCTTACGGTTCACTATGGCTGATGATGAAGTTCTGATTTTCGCATTCGAAATTGGCGGGGACGAGATTCGAGAAATCGCGTGGGATGAGGTGCGTTCGCCCAAAAATCAGCTGAACAAAGCCCGCCGCTGGTTGCATTTTAGCCGGTTTTCAGAAGAAGCGCGCACTTGGCTGCTTGAATCCGGTACGCTACCGCCGCTCGTATGTGATGTATTGTTTCAGGAAGAAACGCGCCCACGAGCGTTCCGATATGATGACTCCCTGGTCTTGAATTTACGCGGCGTGAACCTGAACGAGGGCGCCTCGCCGCAAGATCTGATCTCGTTGCGGATATATGCCGATCCGGATCTTATCGTGACGACGCGGGCTCACAGGGCTTTTGCCATAGAAGAACTGAAAAAGTTGGTGGAAAACGGGACAGCCCCCGCCACCAATTGGTCGAAAATGGTGTTCCTGTCAGACCGGCTCACGGAACAATTGGAACCGGTGGCGCAAAGGCTTGAAGAACAAGTTGATGCGCTCGAAGCGGATATGCTGGACCAAAATACACCGCCGCCCAAGCTTGCTGTCGCTGATTTTCGCCGGGCCGTATTGTCGCTTCGGAGATACATTTTCCCGCAACGCGAAGCGATCGCTGGATTGATGCACGAAGGCAATGATCTCCTGTCCGACACCGATAAGCTAAACCTGCGCGAGACACAGGATACGATCTACCGAATATCCGAACAATTGGACATGGTCCGCGAGCGCGCACTTGTGCTCCAGGAGCAGATCGCCGAGCTGCGCGCAGAGGCGATGAATCAGAGGCTGTTTGTTTTGGCGATCATTTCGGCTGTCTTTCTGCCGCTTGGGTTCGTCACCGGTCTTTTCGGCGTCAATGTTGGGGGTATGCCGGGCGTCGGCAGTCCGCTCGCTTTCACGCTCCTCTGCGCCGCGATGCTCGTGCTCGTAGGGATCTTACTCGCGCTGTTTAAACGGATGAAATGGCTATAATTATGAAATGTCTTTTGGCGATGCGCTTCATCGCAATGATCCTGGTCGTTGGTATTCTTGGGCAAGCCTTTGCGCAGACGGATGAGGCGTCTGGCGTGGTGGGGCGTCAAGCCGCGATTCTGGATGTTTCAAATGGCCTGGAAACGGGCACGCTAGACCTGGTCAGCGCGCGGGATCAGCTTCGTTTGTACCGGTCAGAAGCGCGACTCGCAGCGGAACGACTGAACCGTGAGCGTGACCTAATACAACAGCAATTAGCCACGCTTGGTCCGGCCCCGGAAGTTGGTGATGTCGAACCGATAGAGGTCTCCGATCGAAGAGCGAGCCTTCTCACACAAAGCGCAGAGCTAAGCGCCCTGGCAGCACAAGCCCGCCTGAACGCGGAAGATGCCAATCGGCTTTTGGCGGGACTGTCAGAACGCCAGCGCGCCGCATTTTTTAGTGAAACGCTAAAACCTGATCGTAGCGCACTGAACCCTAGTGTCTGGTCTGGTGCGTCGCGGGGATCGGGGGAGCTGATTAGCGCTTTCGTGAGTCATATAAACGCCTGGAGAGACGCTCGTGCGGCGTCCGGCACGATCAGGGTGGATGCCCTAAAGCTATTGGGGGTTCTCGCATTTGCGCTCCTCTTGTTCTGGCCGCTTCGAAGATGGATCAATGCCGTGCTGTCGACGACGCTGGTCAAACGAACGCCGAGCGAGTTTCAGCGCTACACGGCGCTCCTCGCGCGGATTTTGACGCGCGTTGCGCCTGGCGTGATCGGAGGCTTCGCGCTCATCAGCGTACTCGATGCAACAGGATTGCTCTCGCCAAGCGGGAAATCCTTTGCATTCACGGTATGGCAGGTCGGGCTTCTATATCTCGCCGCTGAGGGCATGGCGCTCGGATTGTTTGCGCCCAAGGAACCAGAGTGGCGGATTATACCTTTAACGGATAAGTCAGCCCGCCGAGCCCGCTGGTTGTCGGTCGCCTCTGTTTCAATTGTCGGTCTTGCCCATATCATCGCTTCGGCGGTGTTCGTCGAAATCGGCGGGCGAGAACTGACGCGCGGTGTCGTCGTGATTGAGGGTATACTGATCGCTGCTGTCATCGCCGTCGCCCTACTACCCTCCACGTGGCGCTTGATCCCAGAGCGGGCAACAGAAGTGAGCGCGGCGACGGCGAAGCGCTGGGCCTATTTGCGTGGTCTCGGACTGCCGATGATTGTCGGCATCTCGGGTGCGCTCTTGGTGGGGTATTTGAATCTGGCCGCCTTCCTCTCCAGTCGGGCAGTTTGGCTGGTCGGTTTGCTGGTCTGGATATGGATCGCGCGCAAAGCCATTATGGCTGGCCTTCGTGCGTTTGACTCTTCCTTCATGGAGCGTCGGCTTGATCCAGATGCGCCGGGCCGAAAGGCGATGTTGTTTTGGGCTGGCCTGGTCGTTGATCTGTTCATCATAGTGGCGGCCGCACCCATGTTCGCGCTTCTGGTGGGCATAGACGCCTATAGTGTGCGCGGCGGTTTCATAGATGCGTTTACCGGTATTTCGGTCGGTAATTTTACCCTGTCCCTGGCGGATGTCTTCGCTGCGATAGCGACATTCTTCGTAATCCTGTTGGTCACCCGCTTCATGCAGCGGGCCCTGGATGCGCGGCTATTCACAGGCACGAATGCCGATGAGGGATTTCGAAATTCGTTCCGCACCCTGCTCGGATATGCGGGACTCATAATAGCGCTTTTTGCTGCGATAGGTGTGATCGGACTGGACCTCTCCAATCTCGCCATCATTGCGGGCGCCTTGTCCGTTGGTATCGGGTTTGGGCTTCAAAGTATTGTCAATAATTTCGTCTCCGGACTGATCCTTCTGTTCGAACGGCCAGTGAAAGTCGGCGATTGGGTTGTTACGACTTCAGGCGAGGGATTCATCAAGAAAATTTCCGTGCGCTCGACAGAGATCGAAACGTTTGATCGAGCAACCGTTATCGTTCCAAATTCGGAGTTGATTTCCAACTCTGTGAAAAACTGGACCCATAAGGATCGCGGCGGCCGGGTCATTGTTCCGGTCGGCGTTGCGTATAGTAGCGATGTGAAGAAAGTTCGTGAGCTCTTGTATCAGGTTGCAGATGAACATCCGCAAATCCTCAAGACACCGTCGCCATTCGTCTATTTCAAAGAATTTGGGGAGAGTTCGTTGGATATTGAATTGCGATTCTTTATTCGCAATATCCCCGACACACCGGTGATTCGAAATGATGTGCGGTTTGCCATTTTGGATGCGTTCCGTGAACACGGCATAGAAATCCCGTTCCCGCAACGAGACGTCCATATGAAATCGGATTGATCGCGGAAATTGCGTCGTGTTTCTCCGTGGCCGCCGACCGCCTGGTGCGAACCCGACTCCAGAAGCTTTTTCCATCAAGCAGACAGGCGTGCTGCACCAATTCTCACTTGCGTCTGGGATCATACAACATACGACGATGACCGCTATGCAG
>CAYGUD010000023.1:0-15941 GCA_964352865.1 uncultured Hyphomonas sp. | reverse complement strand
CATTTCGATGGCGTCAATCGACGAAATGCGTAATTGCTGTAAGTCCGGCACCAGTTTCAGAACACGCTGAACCAGGTTTCCGAGTTCAGGTTGGCCCGGCAAGTCGCTGCCCCAGGAGGTCAGGTCGACGCCGGTTAGAACGATTTCATGATGCCCTGTCTCGACCAGGCGCTGGACCATACGCACCACGTCGCCAGCCGGAACCGAGCGCGAGTTTCCGCGGCCATAGGGAATGATACAAAACGTGCAGCGGTGGTCGCAGCCATTCTGGACCTGCACATAAGCTCGCGCCCGGCCCTCCATTCCATCGATGAGATGCCCGGCGGTTTCTTTTACCGACATGATATCATTGACGCGGACCTTTTCCGTTCCACCCAACAGATCAACCGGTTTCCAGGTATCAGCCTGCATTTTTTCGTGATTGCCGATGACCCTTTCGACTTCGGACATCTCAGCGAACATCTGAGCGTCAATTTGCGCGGCGCACCCTGTCACAATGATCGGGGCATCCGGGTTATCCTTGGCGGCGCGGCGTATGGTCTGACGCGCCGTGCGCACGGCTTCGGCAGTGACGGCGCACGTATTGACGATGATCGCCCCATCGAGGCCTGCATTTTCGGCATGGCCGCGCATGACTTCGCTTTCATAGCTGTTCAAGCGACAGCCAAGCGTGATGACCTGCGAGGGTCCGGGAGTAGGTTTGCGATCAGACATGTCCGAATGCGCTCGATATCGCGCCGACACACCAGAAAAACAAGGCTTGTTCGGCGGTTCGGGGGGCTTGGTGCTACGGGCGCATCTTAAACACGGCTTGAGGCCTAGACCGTGAAGCTCTCTTCAAGCTCAACCGGACCCGTCATGATCACGTGATCTGTCGCTTCCGACCATTCTATGATCAATTCCCCACCATCCAGGATAAGTTTGGCTTTGCGATCTGTTTTGCCAGCCCGCGCGGCGCAGACAAGTGCGGCGCAGGCGCCTGTCCCACACGCTTTTGTCAGGCCGGCCCCGCGCTCCCAAACGCGCAAACGGATAGTCTGGCGATCTATGATTTGCGCAAATCCGACATTTGTACCTTCCGGAAACGTCGGATGCCACTCGACCAGAGGACCAATCGCCGGGATGTCATAATCATCGACATTGTCGACAAAAAATACGGCATGCGGATTACCCATGCTCACAACAGCTGGCTTATAGAGATAAGGATCGTCCATAGGCCCGATTTTCACGTCGACTCCGCGGACATCCATTTTTTCAGATAGAGGAATATCTTCCCATCCGAGCAGCGGCGACCCCATGTCCACACTGACCAAGCCGTTCTCTGCGCGGGCACCTTTCAACAAATCCGCTTCGGTCTGAATCCGGACTTCATCCTTGCCCGATTCCTCAAGCAACAGGTGCGCCACCGCGCGGGTGCCATTCCCGCAGGCTTTCACTTCGCTGCCATCGGCATTCCAAAATCGCAGAAACGCATCGGCGCGCAGATCAGACTCAATCGCCATGATCTGGTCGGCGTTCATCGTCTCAGCGATTTCCTTGAGTTGCTCTTCTGTCGGTGCAAAGGCGCGTTCGCGCGCATCGAATACGGCGAAAGCGTTTCCAGCGCCATTCATTTTCCAGATACGCATGCGGCCCCCAGCATCAGACTCGTCGTGTGGCATAGTTGCATAGAACGGCCTTTAAAAGGATTTACTTTGGCAATCGCGTGGCACTTAGCCATGCACCTGACTGAATAATCACCGCAATCAATAGCATAATCTGAACCACCCAGTGGCTCAGGACAAAGGCGCCTATGCCAGCGGCGATCGAAAACCAATGCAGTCGGGAATCACTCATCAAGAAGCCCGCAAGTCGGCGTTTCGCTTCAATCGTTGCCAGTGTCACATTGCTCCAGATCCGGTTCATACCGGGCGGACCAAACACGTCTTGCAAGTCCTGAGGATCAGTTACGCCGGACAATTCGGCCAGCTCTCGTACGCTTGTATGGCCAATTTCGACACGTTGGCGCAGCTGCATCGTCTGCACGAGACGAATGAACGCTGATATCATCACCGTCAGGGCAATCGAAACAAGAGGTAGGCCGGACAATAGGGTCATGGCGCCTATATAGGACGGCATGAGCGAATCCGGAAGCGCCGTCGTTTTCGATATGTTTAGCGTGGGATTGCGACCCAATAGTCAAAGTCGAGGCAAACGCCAGCGGCGTATTTGCCGTCATCGCCTCGCAATGGAAACGTTCCTGGGTCCTGGTCTTTGACGGCCACCAGTCGCAAACGCAGCGCGCCGGCAGTGTCGCTCAACACAGCTTTGTCGAGCACCTCACTCCAGGCATAGACCGTGTCGCCGGCGAAGAGCGGGCCTGTATGCGTGCCGCCATTGATCGCCAGAAGCTCTGCCGCGTTGCCAAGTCCGTTAAAGCTCAGCGCCCGCGCGATAGAAATCACCACACCACCATAGATAAGGCGCGAACCGAACCGACTGGATTTTTGCGCGTGAGCGTCGAAATGAACTTTCGCGGTGTTTTGATAAAGCCGAGTCGCGATCTGATGTTCAGCTTCTTCAACGGTCATGCCGTCAACATGATTTATCTTCTCGCCGATCGCATAGTCATCAAACAGATGCGATGACCCCGCCAACACCGGATCCCAGTCAGCATAGCGCCGATCGTATCCCAAAGTCTCAGGATCAACCACTTCGGGGAGATCAGGTATGACCGTCTCAGGCGCAGGAGACGCGGCGTCTCGCTTGTTCACCATGACCCACCGTACATAAGACAAAGCCTCTTCGCCGCGCTGATTGAACCCCGTCGTACGGACATAGACGACCCCGGTTTTGGCGCTGGAGTTTTCCTTGACACCGATCACGTCTGAGACAGCTATCAGCGTGTCACCGGGGTAAACGGGCACCGGAAACCGGCCGTCTGCATAGCCAAGATTGGCAACGGCATTCAGCGATATATCCGGAACCGTTTTTCCAAATACGACATGAAATGCCAGCAAAGGATCTATAGGCAGCCCGTCATAACCGTTCGCCGTTGCGAACGTTTCCGCGCTGTAGAGCGCATGGCGTGAACCTGTCAGGGCTCGGTACAGGCTGATATCGCCTGTCGTTACCGTAAGCGGAGTCGCGTGTCGCAAAGACATGCCAACGTAAAAGTCTTCGAAAAAGTGGCCTGGATTGGATTTGGTCATGCCGCCTTAAACAAGGGGCGTCCGTCGCTGGTCAAGCCTGTCCCGGCGAAACCTCGTTATACGAGGCTGTATGTCATCGTGAAAAGATCGAGCATGACAATGCTCATCGCATCGCTCCCGGTCGACATGGCGCCGACAAAATATGGCGCGCCGACAATCAGCACGAGTACAGAGGCGAGGCATCCACCAACAAACTGAACCTGACCTTCCTGCACCATGTCGCCCATCGCCTTGGGCCCATAAACGGCCAAGCGTGGCCCAAAGAAAAAGGCCCCGGACAGTGCGAGAAACACAAATGCAGTCATTTGGAGCGCCAGCATAAGCACCACTTTCTAGTCAGAACAGGGATCTATATCGCATATGCTGGTTGAATTGACGTGAGTCTGATCGGTTAAATTTCACCGATCAGCGAATTTTCAGGAGGTTCTCTATTGGACGTCCCAGGGCCGCTTTACCGCCACTAAGACCAATCGGGCGCTGAATGAGACGCGGGTTTGTTGCCATCGCCGCAAACACGTCGGCATCGCTGGCGGACTGCGGAAGATCGAATTTGACAGCGTCTTTTTCACGCAGGAAGGCACGCGGCGAAACGCCGCCCATTTGTTTGGCAATGTCTTTCAATTCTTCGACAGAAAGGTGTTCTGACGCGTTCATATATTTACGCACTTCGGGCTCGATGCCGTTCTCTTGCAGCAATGCGAGGCCTTTCCTTGAAGTTCCGCATCCCGTGTGATGCAGCAATATATAAGTCATAATCCATACTCCTAAGCCATCCGGATCAGACATAGTGAGCCAAACCCATTCGGCAATCCACGCGAACACCTTATTGGCAGATCCGGGAACATGAGGCAGGCTAACAATTATGACCCTTGAAGCAAATCACCCGACCCTTGACGCTGCCCTGGCGTTGCAATCTGAACTCGCTGCGCGCGCTCAGGAAATGGAAGATGTCCGGCGCCTGCCGGCAGACCTGGCCGCAAAGCTCGCCGAAGGCGGTCTGTTTCGAATGATTACGCCGGCGGCTTATGGCGGATTACAATGCTCGCCGCGCCAGATTGTCGATGCAGTTGAAGCGGTTGCCGAAGCCAATGCCAGCGCGGGATGGTGTGTCATGATTGGCGCGACCACAGCCATGAACGCCGCATACATGCCGCCTGAGGTCGCGCAGGATATCTACAATGATCCCATGATCATTACCGGCGGTGTATTCGCCCCGATGGGCAAAGCGATTGTTGATGGCGATGACTATATCGTCACGGGCCGCTGGCAGTGGGGCTCCGGCTCAGCCAATTGCACCTGGCTGTGCGGTGGTTGCATGGTGTATGAAGATGGCGAATTGCGAACGCTGCCAAGCGGGCGGCCCGATGCCCGCATGATGGTGTTCCCAGCAAAGGATGTGGAACTGATCGACACGTGGCAAGTGATGGGACTGAAAGGGACCGGGTCTGGCGATATTGCTGTTGAAAACCTGCGCGTCCCAAAAGCGCACTCTGTCAGTCTGGTGGCAGATCAACCGGTGATTGACGGCGCTCTCTACAAATTCCCCGCTTTTGGACTGCTCAGTCTGGGGGTCGCTGCGACAGCGATGGGCAATGCCAAAGGCGCGCTGCAAGCCTTTATCGATCTTGCCAGCGCTAAGAAAAGCCAGGGCTCGAAGAAAACACTCGGAGAGCGGGCCACCATTCAGGCCGAAACCGCCCGGCTAATGGCGGCATTTCGCGCCGCGAGGGCTTACTTGCATGATGAAATTGAGCTGACTTGGGATATCGCACAGAATAGCGATGATATCCCGGTGGAGCGCCGCGCTGCGCTGCGGATGGCCTGTACGCACATGGTCAGGACCGGCGCTGAGATTTGCCGAATTTGTTACGATCTGGGCGGCGGCGCCGCTCTGTTCCAGTCTAGTGATCTGCAAAGACGCTTCCGCGACTCGCACGCGATGACCCAGCATATTGTAACCGCGCCATCGACATGGGAACTCACCGGTCGATTGCTGTTCGACCTGCCAACTGATGCAAGCATGATTTAGGCTTATTCAGCCTCTGCAACGACCTCGTCAGAGCCGCGCGCCAACGTCTTCATAACGCCATCGGCTTCATCAACGGTGTCGGCTGGCGCTTCTTTTTTGCGCGCATAGGTGCGGCGACGTTTTGGCTTTTCTGCTTCCGTGTCAGCTGACGCTTCGACGGGCTCAGGTGTATCCGCCTCATCACCATCAATCACTTTCAGCGCCTCAGAGCCGTTTTCATCACGCGGCTTGCGGCTGCGCCGACGCGGCTTGCTTTCGACAGCGGCTTCGTCCGATCCGCCATCTGCCGTTGCGACTTGATCGTCAGATGGCTCTGAACCTTCTTCGCTATCAGTCTGTGCGGCGCGCTCGGCATCGCGTTGAGCGCGTTCTTCGGCTTTCGCGGCCTCGCGGGCTTCACGCTCGACACGGGCTTCTTCTTTTTGCTTTTCAAACACCGCCACGATGCGGGCATAGTGTTCGGCGTGCTGGAACAAGGCTTCAGCTTTAACCCGGTCTCCCGACGTATGAGCGTCACGGGCATATTGAAGATACTTATCGAGAATTTGCTGCGCAGATCCGCGAATGCGGACGTCTGGTCCGTTGCTCTCATAGTGACGGTTTGGGTTTGGACTATTGTTATTATTATTGTTGCTTCCACCCGAGCGGCGACGGCGCTTGCGCTGCATAGCCATAGGCAATTCCTGATCTCTTAAGTCCGATAAACGGACGGTTTATTCGAGAGGATAGACTTATTTCTAAACTGTCGCGGTAGGGTTAAGGTCGGACAGGCGGCCCCCGTGTCACTGACCTTGACCTTAGGTAGCGCGGCATTTCGGATTCGCCAAGGGGGTTTCTGCTAAGTTTTTGTGGCACCGATGGCGCGGTCATGCCCACCCAGATCCTGTTTATGTCGCAGATTGGAAAATCCGGCCTCCATCAACAAATCCAGTACGGCTTGTTTTTGATCAAATCCGATCTCCAGAATCAAATGCCCGCCCGGTTTCATCTGATCTGCCGCCAGCGCGATAATCTCGCGATAAGCCGTCAGCCCGTCTACGCCGCCATCCAGGGCCGACAGGGGGTCAAAATTTCGAACCTCGGGTTCGAGGTTCGGAATTACATCGCTGCGTATGTAAGGCGGGTTGGAGACAATGAGATCGCAAACCTCCCACCCCGTCCATTCGGTCCAGGATCCGAAAAACAATTGCACCCGATCAGCAATATCGAGCAATTCGAAATTCTCCGCCGCGAGCATGATCGCGTCCTGACTAGCTTCGACGGCAATACCTCTGGCTTGTGGCCGCGCAGTCAGCAGCGCCGCGAGAAGCGCGCCCGAACCGGTTCCAAGGTCCGCGAGACGAAGCGCGGCAGCGTCCGGAATATTCTCCAGGGCAAGTTCAACCACCGTTTCACTATCCGGCCGCGGAATGAGAGCTCGGGAATCGGACCGCAATTGCAGACCAAAGAACTCGACCTCACCAGCAATGTGCGCATATGGCGTTCGTTCCGCCCGCATATTGATCATCATTTGGAACGCTTCCACTTGATCAGGTGGAACGATTTCCTGCTCCATCGCGATTAACAAGGCCGGGGTCAGGTCACTGATCAGCAAAACCAGTCGGCGCGCTTCGCGCACGGGGTCATCGAGTCCAGCACTGCTTAGGTGTTTCGATCCTGCTCGGATCAGGTTTTCATAGGAGAGGTCGCTCACGAGTCTTCCATGGCGGCGAGACGACGCGCCTGGTCTTCTGTCATCAGGGCAGAGACGACATCTTCGAGCTTGTCGCCGGCGATCACTTTGTCCAGCGCATACAGCGTCAGCCCGATCCGGTGATCAGTGACCCGGTTTTCAGGATAATTATAAGTCCGGATCTTCTCTGAACGATCGCCAGACCCAACTTGCGAAGCCCGCGCTTCGGCACGCTCAGCATCGCGTTCTGACTTCTCTTTCTCATAGATTCGAATTTTCAACTGCTGCATCGCCTTGTCACGGTTCACATGTTGAGACTTTTCCGAGCTCGTGGCGACAATTCCGGTCGGTAAGTGTGTGATCCGGACGGCGGAGTCCGTTGTGTTAACGTGCTGTCCGCCAGAACCAGACGCACGCATTGTATCAATGCGAATGTCTTCTGTCCGGATCTCGATCTGCACGTCTTCAGGCGCTGGCAGCACCGCGACAGAGGCGGCGGACGTGTGGACCCGGCCTTGCGTTTCGGTTGCCGGGACGCGCTGGACCCGGTGCACGCCGGATTCCCATTTCAAACGCCCATACACGCCTTCGCCTTCGACATTGGCAATGATCTCCTTATAGCCACCGACATCGCCTTCAGAGGCGCTTTGCAAATCGATTTTCCAGCCCTGGAGCTGCGCATAGCGTGAGTACATCCGGAACAAATCGCCAGCAAACAAAGCCGCTTCGTCGCCGCCGGTCCCGGCTCTGACTTCAAGCACAATATTGGCTTTGTCATCAGCGTCTTTCGGCAAGAGCAAAAGCTGCATCTCGTCTTCCGCTGCCGGGATTTTCGATTTCAGCTCGTTGACTTCTTCTTGCGCCAGCTCAGCCATTTCGGCGTCATTGCCTTTGGTCATCGCTTCGGCTTCGGCGAGGCCGTCGCGCATGGCGATCAAATCGCGAGCGGCTTCGACAACTGGCCGAAGCTCAGAATGTTCGCGAGAGAGCGCAACGATTTCAGTACTATCCGTCGTCGCCCCCATGCGGGCTTCGACTTCTTCAAATCGTTCAATCACTTGTTCGAGGCGGGACTGGGGTATTGTGGCCATAACCCGCCTCTAAACCGGATTGACGCCTACAGGAAGACCCGAATGATTTCCTTCACGATCATCGCAATCAGAACGATTGACGCCAACGCAAAGACAAGGAAGCGTTGCATCACTTTTGGCGACAATACCTGAATGAGGGAATGGAGAATCCGCACGCCAACATAACCGTAAGCGAGTTTCAGCATCAGGCCGTCTGCCCCGCCGGTCAGCGCCGCAAACATCATTAGCGCATAGAACACTGTTGGCTGTTCATGCAGGTGGTTATAATTGTCCGCAATGGCGCGGACATTCGCCGGCAAACGGTCACCATACGTGCCAGGGTGACGTGCATCATCTGGATTGATTTTGGCCTTTTGCATGGCCGGAATACGCGTCGCATACATCCACAGCCACATCACTGCCGTCCATGCGATCAGGATCAGCACTGGTGTTAAAAAAGATTGTAAATGACCGCCATGCGCCTCGATGACCGAATTGATCATCGCTGTTGGGTCGAGTGTTTGATTTTCCATATTAGCCTCCCATGAGCATTCTATATGGGCAGGCTAGGCCTCATCGCGCCGAATGCAAACCCGTCTCGTTAGGAGATGGCGTTTCAAAGTGGGCGCGCATGAAGGCCGTAAATGCATCGATATCTTCCGAAACCACGCTATGTCCGCCGACACGAAGCCAGTAACTGATATCCGCTGACGGATCGAAATCGCGCATGCGAGCCGCGGTCGGGAGGCCATCAGAGCCGAGCGCCTCGTAAACCTGGTCGGCGGCCTGGGCCAGCACGAATGACGAATTTGGATCCGACCAGACATCGCGCCGGCCATTTCCCAGGAAAATTGGTTTTGGCGCCGAAAGGGCCAACAGAAAATGTTGGTCCAGCGTCAGATCGGTGCCATTCGCCAGATCGTCCGCCAAGCCGGGGCGCAACCAATGCGGATATTCGCGCGCCATCCGCGCCAGTGTTTCACCCGTTTTCGAGCGCGAGGACGAACCGCCGCCAAAGCCCGACTGGTGGGCAATCGCCGCGGCGATCCGGTCGGACCAACCTGAGGCGATCAGGGCAGACTTGCCATAGCGAGAATGACCCAAAGCCGCGATCGCGTCTTCTCGAATGCGAGGGTCTTCGCCAAATACACTCGCGGCAGCGTGGTACCCGAAGCCCCAAGCCATAAGCGCGCTGGTAGGCTGCGGCCCGGGCGCAAGACCTGCCATGACCGATTGGGCGGCAGGGTCACTATCCGGTACGAAGCTCCAGCCAGGGAAGCTGGCATATGCCAAACCAGCATCGAAATAGCGATCGATCGGCGCGTAAGCGATATAGGTCCCAAAAATATTCGTGCCGATGAACCCATAAACACCGGTCATATTGGTTCCATCACACACTTCACCTCCGAACTCCGTCACCGGGTCATTCGGAAAAACGGAGCAATTGTCTGCGAAGGTCTGACTGACAATCAACGGAACGGGATGCTCTCGGGCCTGGTTTGGGATCGCGATGACGACTGGAAAATTTCGAGCGCCATCGCCGTCGCCGACCGTCAGAGTGATCTCTTCGAGCGTTCCGCGCCCGCCTAGATAATTATCATCAATCATGCGCGGTTCGCTCGCCGAAATCGGCAAACCAGCAGGCCACGGCCCATATAGCTCCGCTTCCAAGGTTGCGCGGGTCGCAATTGGATCAAATGGCAGCGTAAGTGCGGGTCTCGGCACTGGCTTATTGTCTGTCTCGAGACTGGCATAGTTCAGGCCCAACATGGTGCAAGCAGACATGCCGCCCAGAACGATGCCGAACAGAACCAGACGCATCGCCCACTTTACCGTTTGCCAAATCATGCCTGCGCCTCCTTCGAACGATCTCTCTCGATGGCCGAGACCGATCTGGAAGGCAAGACATGGTTTTGCGCAAGGGCTTCACGACTGCGCGAGCGCTTGTATAAGGCGGGCATGCGCATGTTTGTTCGATTACTGCTTATGGGGCTGCTTGGCATTGCCCTAGGCGTTGGGTCAGCCTTGTGGTTTGGCGGCATGATCGCTGGCGGTCCAAGGATCGGCAACGCAATCGAAATAGACGGCTGGCGCAGCGATTGGTCCATCGGATCTGAAAATGCCAACCAGTATGTCCGGGCCAGAGTGGCCCGAAATGGCCTGATGGGACTTCGCAAAGAAGAAGCGGTCTATTTCATGAAAACCGAAGATGATGACGGGGCAGCGTTGAGCGAGGCCTGCACTTATCTGATCTCAGGCAGTGGCTTTCCCGCCAGCTGGTGGTCGATCACGCTCTATGATGGCGGGAACCGGCTGCCCATGAATGAGGATGACCGCCTGTCCTTCGATCAGACTCAAGCCGAGGCGGTGTTTGAGAATGCCAGCCGTGCCTGGGAGGCACAGGTTTCAGCAAACCCCCCTGCACAATCAGACATGCCGTGGATTTCCAGCCGAGCCGGCGGGACCTTTGATTTGACTTTGCGTCTGTACCAACCTGAGGATTCACTTCTCGAAGACCCTGAAGCGGTGTTGCGCCCGCCAGGCATTGCCAGACAATCCTGCGACGAGGGGGACCGCTAATGCGTTGGCTTGTCAGTCTACTTGTCTTTCTCGCTATGGCCGTGGCGTCACACTTTCTCGTACTGAGCAGTATTCCCGGCTTCATCATGAACAAGGCGCACGCAACCTTTGAAGCGCAAGGCTTGCCGCAAAACGTGTTCCTGCCATCTCCGCGGCAAACGCCTACGACGCAGCGCATAGTCCGGCCGTCCCCCGATTTGGCTTATGCGCTTTGCCTGTTCGATACGAGCGACGGACCG
The DNA here is from genome assembly GCA_964352865.1 of uncultured Hyphomonas sp. Lineage (GTDB taxonomy): Bacteria > Pseudomonadota > Alphaproteobacteria > Caulobacterales > Hyphomonadaceae > Henriciella. The sequence continues at coordinate 5,160 of CAYGUD010000023.1, read as the reverse complement.
GTTCGCATCACCGCCCCAATTGGCGAAGGATATGGATCGGTGTCGATTTTCAATGATCAGACCGACAATGTCTTTGTTGGCAACCTCAGTCCCGGAAGCGATTTTGACAGCGTGACCATCGGCCATTCAAGACATAAAGCCGATCCGAAGCCAGACGTTCTGCTGAATGGTGCGGGTATCGCGCTCATTCGCCGTCTCGCTCCAACGCAAGCCGAATATGACAGAGCAGCAGCGCTGGTATCAGGTGCAGCATGTGAAAAAATGAACTAGTCGAGACTACTCAGCAGCGACGGTTTCGGCCGTGCGCTGCTGGCGCAAGCGCTCTGCTTTTTGCTCAACCTGCTCGACGATGTGATCAACCATATCAGCATTCGAAAGCTTATGATCAGGGCGCCCCGAGACATACATCATGCCGCTTTCCTTGCCGCCGCCCGTGAAGCCTAGATCCGTCATCGCAGCTTCGCCTGGACCGTTCACAACGCAGCCGATGATCGAAAGTGTGATCGGTTCTGCGACGTGCGCCAGGCGCTCTTCCAGGGTCTTGACGGTTGAGATCACGTCAAAGCCTTGACGCGAGCAACTAGGGCAAGAAATTATGTTAACGCCGCGCGTGCGAAGGCCGAGCGATTTGAGCATATCAAAGCCAACTTTCACTTCTTCGACGGGATCATCCGACAGTGACACACGAATCGTATCACCAATCCCCATCCATAAGAGATTGCCCATTCCGATAGAGGATTTGACCGTGCCGATCCGGCGCCCGCCCGCTTCGGTAATACCCAGATGGAGCGGCGCGTCAGTCGCCTCAGCCAATTGTTGATACGCCGCCACAGACATGAACATGTCGGATGCTTTAACGCTGATCTTGTAATCGTGAAAATCCAAATCATCGAGGATTCGGGCGTGATCAAGAGCGCTTTCGACCATCGCATCCGGGCACGGCTCGCCGTATTTTTCCAGCAAATGCCGCTCCAATGATCCGCCATTGACGCCAATTCGGATGGAGCAGCCATTATTGCGCGCCGCACTGACGACGTCTTTGACCCGGTCAATCGAGCCAATATTGCCAGGATTTATGCGCAAACACGCAGCACCTGCTTCTGCGGCTTCGATCCCGCGTTTATAATGGAAGTGGATGTCCGCCACCAGCGGCACTGGCGAGCCTTTGGTGATGGCTGAAAAGGCCGCTGTCGAATCGCTGTCCGGGCATGACACTCGAACAATATCGGCGCCGGCATCAGCTGCGCGTTCAATTTGCGCCAGCGTCGCGGCGACATCAGGCGTCGGCGTATTGGTCATGGTCTGGACCGAAATCGGCGCATCGCCGCCCACCAAAACATTACCAACTTTGATCTGACGGGACGTGCGCCGCTCGATATTTCGCCATGGTCGGATCGGATTATGTGTCATTGAGATTGGCCCTGCATGGTCGCTCAATTGCTCATGTGGCCCTTGATTGCGGCAAGGTAAAGACCCCGTGTCGCCGCACAATTTGCAAAAAATTTAAACCATTGGGTCAATATGTCCGAAATCGAGATCTGCTAAGGCGGTCTTCGGGGACCACTAACCAATGGAGCATGGAATGCGCCAATTGCCGACAATAGGTGTATTTGCACCCAGATGGCAGACGAAACTAGAGGCGTTTGCTGAAGATAAGCGCGGCATTGCAGCGGTTGAGTTCGCGTTAATCGCCATGCCCTTCTTCTTCCTGATTTTCGGTCTTCTCGAAGTCTGTGTCATCTTTATCATGTCGTCGATCCTGGAGCACGCCGCAAGTGAGGCGTCGCGGCAAATCCGGACGGGGCAAATTCAAACTGCGGGTCACGCAGATGACGCGGCAGCAAAGACGGCGTTTCTCGATGATCTCTGTGCCGAACTGTATGGGCTGATGGCCTGTGATACCGGAAAGCTGAAACTTGATGTCCGGACATTTACGTCTTTTGGTGGCACTGCTGGGCAAACGGTGCCAATCGATGCCGCAACAAGCAATGTCGACGATACCTCGTTTGAGTTCAATACTGGCGCTCAAAACGAAATCGTTGTGATCCGGGTATTCTATGAATGGGACCTGATAATTCCCATAATGAGTGCGCCATTGGATAATATGGGCGGCACTAATCGGCGGTTACTGCAAGCAACCGTCGCATTCCGAAATGAACCATTCGGAAATTCGTAAGGGCATAAGGAAAGCAAATCATGGCTGGTCTTTCACGCTACAAACTTCGCAAGTTCTTTCGGTCGGAATCCGGCATATCGGCCGTTGAGTTCGCCCTGATCGCTCCGGTAATGGTGATCATCTATTTGGGCTGTATCGAACTATCGATGACGATGACAGTCGATCGTAAAGTGACTGGCGCGACGGCTGCGCTCGGCGACCTGACAGCGCGGGCGTCAAACATCACCAATGATGACTTGTCGGACATTTTTCAAGCGACCCGTATGATCATGCAACCAAACGACATATCTAATGCGTCTATGCGAATCACAAGCTTGGAGAATGACGGAACCGACACCGATTCATCTGGAACCACCAGCACTGTTGTCGTCTGGAGCGATCGGTGCGGCACTGGAATGCCCGCGCTTGCCGCCGATGCCGTTGTTGAAGTTCCCGACGATCTTATCCCAGTAAATGGCACCCTGATCATGGCGGAGATTCAGTTTCCCTATACATCACCCCTGGAATTTTCCTTCACCAACAAAACACTGACTGATAAGTTCTACTTGCGACCGCGACGGGTAGATTCGATTACCCGCGACACCGCCACGGGAACGTTGACGTGCAGTTAAACACCTTGACCTTAGCGCGACGGCTAGGTTTTCAGATGCTCCGGCGTTTTGTCGGCCTCAACGAAGAAGGCAATCCCCATCAGACCAACCAGAAACAACAAGCCCACGCCTGAGAAGCCAATTCTCTGGTCATTGAACGCTGCGGTCATTATCCCGACAACAAGCGGTCCGATCCAGACCGTAACACTCGCGGCCATGGCGTAGAATCCAAAGAATTCACCAATCCGCTCTGGCGGTGAAATATGCACCAGCATATATCGGCTGGACGATATACAAGCGACAATCGAAATCGCGGACGGAACGATCAGCAGAAAATAAACCAGGTCGGTCAGAGACGTGAAGAGGCCAGTCCCGAACCCGTCCCATACGTCATGTCCCGATGGGACCAGACCGAACAGCAAGGCGTCTTTGGTAATCGAAAGTTGCAACAAAAGAACCACAAGGATCGCCGTCAGCTCGACTATCAAGGCGCGTTTCGGCCCGAGCACGCCATCGAGCCAGCCCCCGACAAGTCCACCTAATGCACCGATCAATGATCCGACGATGCCAAAAACCATAACTTCCGTGAAACTCCATCCCAGCACACCCGCAACATAAACGCCGCCCAGGGTGAACAGGACTGCAAGACCGTCCGCGTAAATCATCCGCGCCAGCAGGAACTTCATGACGTTCGGGGATTCTTTGAATTTCTGCACGACGAATAGCCAGGCATTGATCGGGCCGGACCAAAAATAGTTGAGACCTGGAATGCTGCCCCAAAGCTTGAAATTAGGCGGCGTAAACGTTTGCACCGCACCTTTTCGCCAGCTTCCCAGGCTGCCGACATTATCAGGCATGAACAGAAAGAATGGGATAATGAACAAGCCCAGCCAGACCGCCACGATCGGACCTGAGAGTGATCCAACTCCGCCGGGCTGAGCCTGCACCCAGGGGCTCAGATAACCCGCAGCGATGAGGCCGACCAGCATCACAACACCAGCTGTATTGCCCATTGCGAGGCCCATTCCAGAAATCATCGGCAGCGCTTTTGGCGATCCCGCTGAAGGAAGAAGAGCGTTGTGCAGCAACTCGGAAACCGTATAGCAACAATAAGCGGTCGCCAGTAAAATCATGCCGAGCGGAACAACGCCCGGCACCCCCGGCCGGATAAATCCGAGCCCGGCTGAACAAAGGCCCATGATCAAAAGAATGGCAAAAATGAAGAGCTTTTTCCGTCCCCCTTTGTCGACGATAACGCCCAGCATGGGCGCCAGGACCGCCATGATCAGACCCGCTGTTGCGATTGTCGTCGCAACAACTGTTTGCCCTTCCGGGCCGCCGCCAACGATTTCGCGCGCGAAATACGGTGTGAAGACGTAAATCACAATGACATTATAGTATGGGTTTCGCGCCCATTCGAAAATGGCCCATGCGAGGCCTTTGATTCCCAGCGCCTCGCCTGTTGCGGCTTGTTTTGGCTCAGTCCCTTCGACGGGTGCATAGCTCATGAATAGATCTCCTGGAGCGCTCTTGTCTGGCGCCGCTGCCGCGACCCTGAAACATTGCGCGTCCCTTGGAAAGAGCGAAAGCCATGCATTGTCGCTGCGACACATACAGCGCTTGACGCGCGCGATGACCGAGATAAACACAGGCCAAATTGGTTTGGAGTCGATCATGGCAGCTAGTGATTACACACGCGGCGAAATGAATGTTGATGCTCAAAAGAGCATGTATGCAGGCACGATGAAGGCTGGTGCGTGGGGCGCTATCATCACTTTGCTGGTGCTGGCCTATGCAACCTTCACGCTTTCGATGGGGATGCCTTGGCTTGTTGCTTTGGTTCTGTGCGCCGGAGGCGGTATCGTTATTGGGCTCGGCATGGGCTTTGGCGGCGCCTGGGTGGCAACAATGGTTGCACTTTCCGGCCTCGCTTTGTTCGTTCAGCTGCTGATTGTATTGTTCAGCCTGGCGCTATAGCACCGCGATACTCACAAGATTCATCGAAGCGGGTGCTCAGGCAGCCGCTTTTTTGTTGCCCGTCTTGCTGGCGCGAATCGATGAACACCTCTAATTTGTTCTAATGGCCGACACTGCCCCCCTCCTCCCGCGCCCGGTCATTCGGCAATTGCCCCCTGACGCCGTCAATCGCATCGCTGCCGGTGAAGTCATTGAACGCCCGGCCGCCGCGATCAAGGAGTTGGTTGAGAACGCACTAGATGCCGGCGCCAGGTCTGTGCGCGTGACCATCGAAGAGGGCGGCTTGAAACGTTTGATCGTTGAAGACGATGGTTGCGGCATGACGGGCGACGATATGCGTCTGGCACTGGAGCGTCACGCGACATCAAAGCTGAGCCCGGATGAAAATGGTCGCATCGACTTGCTGAACATCCATAC